>JAJYAW010000176.1 GCA_021779335.1 Myxococcales bacterium
TCGGCGCGGGGCCGCGGCGCCGGGCGGGGCGCCGCCTGGCCGGCCGCGGCCCGGGCCCAGGTGTCCTTGAGCGTCAGGGTCCGGTTGAAGACCGGCGCGCCGGGGGTCGAGTCGACCGGGTCGGCGAAGAAGTACCCCTGGCGCAGGAACTGGAAGTGGTCGCCGGGCCGGGCGGCGGCCAGCGCCGGCTCGAGCCGCGCCCCCTTGGCGATGACCAGCGAGGCCGGGTTGAAGACCGAGAGGAAGTCCTCCTCGGCGTCCGGCTGCTCCACGGTGAAGAGCCGGTCGTAGAGCCGCACGTCGGTGGGCACGCCTCGCACGGCGTGGACCCAGTGGAGCGTGCCGGCCACCCGCTTGCGGTCTGCCGGGTCCGGCCCCCGCGAGGCCGGGTCGTGGGTGCCGCGCAGCCCGACCACCCGGCCCGAGGCGTCGCGCACCACCTCGTCGCAGCGGACCACGTACCCGCCGGCCAGCCGGACCTCACGCCCCGGGGCGAGCCGCTTCCAGCCGGGCGGCGGGGTCTCCGAGAAGTCCTCGCGCTCGACGAGCAGCTCGCGCCCGAACGGCACCTGGCGCACGCCGCGCTCCGGCTCGCCCGGCCACCAGGGCACGTCGAGCCACTCCAGCTGGCGCTCCGGCCAGCTCGTGAGGGTGAGGGGCAGCGGGTCCAGCACCGCCATGGCGCGCGGCGAGCGGGGCTCCAGGTCGGCGCGCACGGCGTACTCGAACTTGCCGATGTCCACCGTCGAGTTGTTCTTGGCCACGCCGATCAGCTCGGCGAAGTCGCGCAGCGCCTCCGGCGTGACGCCGCGCCGCCGCAGGCCGGCCAGGGTGGGCATGCGCGGGTCGTCCCAGCCGCTCACCCGCCGCTCGTTGACGAGCTGCAGGAGCTTGCGCTTCGACAGCACGGTGTACCCGAGCGCCAGCCGGGCGAACTCGTACTGGCGCGGCCTCGGGTCCCACGGGCCGAGGGCGTCCAGCACCCAGTCGTAGAGCTCGCGGTTGGTCTCGAACTCCAGCGTGCAGACGGAGTGGGTCACCCCCTCGAAGGCGTCCTCCAGCGGGTGGGCGTAGTCGTACATCGGGTAGATGCACCAGGCGTCGCCGCTGCGGTGGTGGTGGGCGTGCCGGATCCGGTAGAGGAGCGGATCGCGCATGATCACGTTGGGGTGGCTCATGTCGATGCGGGCGCGCAGCACGCAGGCGCCGTCGGCGAACTCGCCGGCCCGCATGCGGCGCAGCAGGTCCAGGCTCTCCGCGGCGGGCCGGTCGCGGTACGGGGAGGCGCGCCCCGGCGCGTTGAAGTCGCCGCGCTGCTCGCGGATGGCCTCGACCGGCTGGCTGTCGACGTAGGCCAGGCCCTGGGTGACCAGCCGCTCGGCGCACAGGTACATCCGCTCGAAGGAGTCGGAGGCGTAGTAGAGGCCGGCCCAGTCGCCGGCCAGCCAGCGCACGTCGGCCTGGATCCCCTCGACGTACTCGGTCTCCTCGGTGGCGGGGTTGGTGTCGTCGAAGCGCAGGTGGAAGCGGCCGCCGTAGCGGGCCGCCAGCCCGGCGTTGAGCAGGATCGACTTGGCGTGGCCGAGGTGGAGGTAGCCGTTGGGCTCGGGCGGGAAGCGGGTGACCACCCGGCCGCCGTTCCGGCCGGCGGCCAGGTCGGCGTCGATGACGTCGGTGAGGAAGTTTCCGGGGCGGGCGGCGTCGGCCATCCCGCGGTGGTAGCCCACCCTCGGCGCGCCTGCAATATCCGGCGTGGCCTCGGGCGGCGCGGGGAGGGCGCGGCCGGTCAGGGCTTGTAGGCGCCGGCCGCCACCACGACGTCCCCCACCTTCTCGAAGTAGGAGGTCTTGGCCTCGACCTTCCCGGTGGCGGGGTTCTTGAACTTGTAGTCCTGCCAGCCCTTGCCCTTGGCCCGGGCCATCTCCAGGCGCTCCTTGATGAAGAACCTGCCGTCCGGGTCCTTGGAGTCGATGAGGGCCTTGCCGACCCGGCTCGGATCGGCGCCGTGGGCCAGGCACTTGCCGTTCAGGTCGTAGACCATGACGTACAGGTCCTTGTAGATGAACGGCCCGCTCCGGTTCTGGAACTCCTTGTAGGCCTTCTCGGCGCCGTGCTTCTTCAGGTAGGAGACGGCCGTCGTGACCAGCTCCTCGGCGTCCTGGGGCGTGGCGCGCTCCTCCGCCAGGGCGGTGGCGGCGAGCAGGAACGAGGCGGCGAGCAGCGAGAGCAGCTTCTTCATGGCGGGCTCCTTCGGTGCGGGTCGGGCGGTGCTGCGAGGACGGCGCGCGCGGCGCCGGGGGTCGGGCCCGGCGCGCCGGGCGGGGAGGGTGGGGAGGTCGGCTACCGCTGGGCGCGGCCGCGGACCGCCAGGGCGCCGCCCCGGTCGATGCGGAAGGCGCCCACCATGGCCGCCAGCTCCTCGGACTGACCGGAGAGCTCGGAGGCCGCCGACGAGGACTCCTCGGCGGAGGCGGCGTTCTGCTGGGTGACCTTGTCCATCTCCGAGATGGCCCCGTGGAGCTGCTGGATGCCGGCCGACTGCTCCTTCTCGATGGCCGAGATCTCCTTGACGATGTCGGAGGCCTTGGTGATGGAGGTGACGATCTGCCCGAGGCGCGTGGCCACCTCGCGGGAGGTGACCTCGCCCTCGTTGGTCTGCTTGACCGACTCGCGGATCAGCCCCTCGGTCTTCTGCGCCGCCTCCTTGGCGCGCAGCGCCAGCGACCGGACCTCCTCGGCGACCACCGCGAAGCCGCGCCCCGCCTCGCCGGCGCGGGCCGCCTCGACGGCGGCGTTGAGCGCCAGCAGGTTGGTCTGGAAGGCGATGTCGTTGATGTCCTTGATGATCTGCGAGGTGCCCTCGGCCGAGGTCCGGATCTTCGCCATGGCCCCCTGCATCTGGGTGACCGCGGCGACGCCCTCCGCCGCGGCGGCGCGCGCCCCGTCGGCCAGCAGGTTGGCCTGCTGGGCGCTCTCGGCGGCGTGCCGGGTCATGCCCGCCACCGCGTCCACCGAGGCCCCGGTCTCCTGCAGCGAGGAGGCCTGCTCGGAGGCGCCCGAGGCGACGGCCTGCGACGACGCCGCGATCTGGGCGGCGGCGCCGGAGACCTGGTCGACCGCCTCGGCCACCTGGACGATCGCCTCGTGGAGCGCGCCGGCGGTGGCGTTGAGCGCCTCCTTCATCTTGGCGTGGTCGCCCTGGTAGCTGCCGCTCATGCGCGCCCGGAGGTCGCGCTCGGCGAGCTGGTGCAGCACGGCGGTGGCCTCGGTGACGGGCGCCAGGAGGGCGTCGAGCGTGGCGTTGGTCCCCTCCAGGATGCGGCGGGCGTCGTTCTGGTAGCGGGAGGCGTCGCAGCGCGCGGCCAGCGCGCCGCCGGCCAGGCGGTCCAGCACCTCCTTGAGGTCGTGCATGGGGGCCACCAGGGCGTCCAGGGTGGCGTTGACCCCCTGGATGATCTCGCGGTAGCCGCCCTCGTGGCGCCCCGCCTCGGCGCGCACGTCGAGCCGGCCGGCCAGGGCCGCCTGGGAGAGCTGCGCCGCGTCGGCGACCAGCGCCTTCAGGTTGGCGCGCACCTGCTCCACCGTCTCGTTGATGAACCTCTTCTTGCCGGGGAGGGGCGCCAGCGGGGCCTCGAAGTGGCCGCGGCCGAACTCGGCCACCACCCCCATGGTCAGCCGGTTCATGGCCACGTGGTTCCCGACCATGCCGTTGATCCCCTCGGCCATGCTCCGGTAGTCGCCGGCGAACCTGCCGGCCTCGATGGAGGCGTCGATCTCGCCGGCGTCGTGCTCGCGGCTGACCCGGTTGATCTCGCCGACCAGCCCGCGCAGGTTCCCGCGCACCTGCTCGACGGTGTCGTTGATGAAGCGGCGCTTGCCGGGCAGGGGCTCGAGGGCGGCGGCGAAGTTGCCGCGGCCGAACTCCTCCACCACGCCCATGGCCAGCCGGACCACGGCGGCGCTGGACGCCGCCATGCCGTTCAGCCCCTCGGCCATGGCGCGGTAGTCGCCGCGGTAGGCGCCGGCGTCGATGGCGGCGTCCAGGTCGCCGGCGTCCTGCTCCCGGCTCATCCTGGTGATGCCGGCCACCAGCCCCTCGATGGTCCCGATGACCTGGTTCAGGCTGTCGCGCAGCGCGTTGTAGTCCTCGCCGCGCTGCTCCTCCAGGCGCGGCGGCATCCGGCCGGCGGCGATGCCGTCGAGCGTGGCGCCGAGCTGCGCGAAGATGCGCGCGATGTCGCGGGCCACCAGCACGCCCACCGCCAGGACCGCCACGGCGATGAGCAGGATGGCCACCGCGATGGTGATGCTGGCGCGGGCGGCGGCCGAGGCGGCGCGCTGGCCGTCCACCGCGACCTCGGCGTGGAGCAGCCCCTTGGTCTTGTCCACCAGGCCGTTGGCGGCCTCGTAGGCGTCGCGGTGCAGCACCAGGGCGTTGAGGATGCGCTGCTGGGCCCGATCCACCTGCGGGTCGGTGAGCTCGGCGCCCGCGGAGAGCAGCCCGTCGCGGGTCGTCTCGAGCTCCTCCACCTTCCTGGCGACGGCGCGCCACTCCTCGAGCGCCGCCCCGAGCTCGGTCCGAGCCTTGGCCGCCGCCTCGGGGAGCGCGAACCCGCCGAGCGCCTTCTCCGAGGAGGCCAGCAGCTCCAGCGCCCGGGCCGACTCCTGGTGGAGGGCGGCGCGGTAGTCGGCGTCGAAGCGGCCGTTGGAGAGGGCGTGGATGGCCCGGGACACGTCGGTCAGCGAGGTGTCGATCTGGTCCACGGCCGCCAGGCTGGGCACGCGCTGCTCGACGAAGGTGGCCGAGATGCCGGAGAGGGTCCGGAGCGAGACCACGGTCAGGACGAGCAGGAGCACCAGGAGGCCGACGGTCACGGCGTAGGTGCCCACGATCTTGGTGCCGATCTTCATTCTCTGGAGCATCGAATCCTCGGCCGGCGACGGTCCCCGGGGGGTGGGCGGAGCGGGGCTGGCGCGCTGTTGCAGGCGTTGCAGGCGTGGCCCCCGACGATCGGGACGCGTTCCTCGCTGGCCGGTTTGACGAAAAGCAAGGGGTGGGCCAGGGGAATGTGCCGTGAAATCAGGACTGCCCCTGGGTCCTCGCCACCCCGGGTGGGCGGACCCGGGACCTGGACCTCCGAGGCGCCTCGATCCGCTGCAGCGTCCCGGCACCTCGGTGGCCGTCGCCGCCGGGCCGCGCGCCTAGGACCCCGGAGGCGGCGCCAGGTCGGAGCGATCCAGCCCCTCGTCCATCCAGGACGCCGGGTCCTCCAGCGCCTCCAGGTGGGTGAAGACGGTCGCGTGGGGGAGGACCTGGCGCACCTGGCGCTCGATCTCCTCCAGCAGATCGTGCCCGCGCTGCACCGACCACGTCCCAGGCACCAGGACGTGCATGGACACGAAGCGGCGCGCCCCCGCCACGCGGGTCCGCACCGCGTGGAAGCGCACCTCGGGGCCCTCGTGCTGCGCCAGGACCTGGCGCACGGCGCCCTGCTCCTCCGCGGGGAGCGCCGAGTCCAGGAGCCCGAGGGCGGAGCGCCGCACGAGCTGGACGCCGGTCCAGACGATCTGGCCCGCCACGACGAACGCGATGATGGGGTCGAGCACGCCCCGGCCCGTCAGCGCCACGAGGCCGACCGCGGCCAGCACGCCGGCCGTGGTCCACACGTCGGTCATGAGGTGGTGGGCGTCGGCCTCCAGCGCGATGGAGTGGTGGCGCCGGCCGGCGGCGAGGAGGACGCGCGCCACGCCGAGGTTGACGAGGGTGGCGCCGATGGAGACCAGCACGCCGGCGCCGACCTGCTCCAGCGGCCGCGGGTGCAGCAGCCGATCGGCGGCGGTCCAGGCGATGCCCACCGCGGCGAGCAGGATGAGCGCCCCCTCGGCGCCGCTGGCGAAGTACTCCGCCTTGCCGTGCCCGTAGGCGTGGTCCTCGTCGGGGGGCCTGGCCGCCACGTTGAGCATGAGCAGCGTCATGGTGGCGCCGGCCAGGTTGACCAGCGACTCGAGGGCGTCGGAGAGCAGGCCCACCGAGCCGGTCATGCGCCACGCCGCCGTCTTCATGGCGATGGTGACGACGGCCGCGGCGATGGAGAGCCAGGCGAAGCGGCCGAGCGCGGGGGGGGCTCCGGTCTGCATCCGCCCACCATAGGACAGCCGCGGCGCGGGCCCTAGGCGCGTTCGGCCGCGGGGCGGGTGCCCGCGGGGGCCCGGGCGGTTCAGCCCGGATCTGCCATACAATCTCGGCCCGTGCCCGCCCTCCTGCTCGCCGCCCTGCTGGCCGCCGCCCCGCCGCCCGCCGCCGCGCCCGCGCCCGC
>JAJYAW010000177.1 GCA_021779335.1 Myxococcales bacterium
CGCCGGCCAGCGCGCCAGGTGGCGCTCGAGCACCGCGTCGAGCTGCCGCGCCCACCCCGCCTGGTCGGCCGGGCGCGCGGCGGTCTGCGACTCGGGGTGGAGCCGGAAGGCGGCCAGCGGCTCGGCGAGGTGGCGCACCGGCCCCAGGGCGCCCAGCCGGAGCCACAGGTCCCAGTCGGCGCTGAGCCAGAGCGCCTCGTCGAGCCCGCCCCCCGCCAGCGCGGCCTCGAGGCGGAAGGCGGCGGCCGGGACGGCCACGAAGTTCTGGACCAGCAGCCGCTCGACGAAGGCGGCCGGGGCCACGTCACCGGCCGGCAAGGGGCAGGTCCAGCCGCCCAGCGGCGCCCCGGCGGGATCGACGAAGCGGGCGTCGTGGAGGAGCAGCGCGCCGCGGGCCCCGGGCAGCTCGGCCCGCAGCCGCGCCAGCCGCCCGGGCAGCCAGAGGTCGTCCTGGTGGAGCAGGCAGCACCACTCGCCGCGCGCCGCCCGCAGGCCGAGGTTGGTGGCGGCCACCCAGCTCCCCAGCCGGCCGGGGCGGAGCAGCCTCGTGCGGGTGCCGCGGGTCAGCCGCTCGACGAGCGCCGCCGTGCCGTCGGCGGAGCCGTCGTCGACCACCACGAGCTCGACCCCGTCGTCCCACTGTCCGAGCAGGCTCCCCAGCGCCGCGCCCAGGTACCGCTCGCCGTCGTGGGTGGGCATCACCACCGAGAGGAGGCCGTCCACGTGGCGCTCAGGCGTGCCGGCGCAGCGCCGCGTGGAGGAAGCTGAAGAGCCCCACCTCGGCGCCGCTGGTCATGAGGAGCAGGCCGATGATGCTGCGGCGCGGCTCGTTGAGGGCGCCGAAGCCCTCGCCGATCCAGCTCGCCAGCACCAGGGCGTCCACCGCCGCGCCGGCCGCGAAGAGCAGCGCGCCCAGCAGGAGGCCGCGGCGCAGCGTCAGGGCGTCCGCCAGGGCCGAGAGGACGCGGTTCGGGCGGAGCACCCGCCCGCGCGCCACGTCCCGGACCAGGACCGCCCCCAGGATCCCCTGCAGGCCGATGAGCACCAGGGCGCCGCCCAGGAACAGGAAGTGGAAGTCGAAGGTGCGCCCCAGCAGGCGCGCCGGACCGGCGCTGACCGGCAGCGCCAGCAGGAGCCCCAGCGCCAGCGCCAGGAGCCCGGGGAGGAAGAGGAGCTGGTCCGGGGCGTGGAGCAGCATGAACTCGAGGTGGCGCCAGCCGTCGCGCCAGCGCCGCAGGTGGGGCGGCCGGCCGCGCCGGTCGGGGTGGAGCGTGACCGGCACCTCGGCGATGCGCAGGTCCTGGACGGCCGCCTTGATGAGCAGCTCCGAGGCGAACTCCATCCCCTCGCTCACCAGCCCCAGCTCCCGGAAGGCCTCCCGGTCGATGGCCCTGAGGCCGCAGTTGACGTCGCGGATGCGGGTGCCGAAGAGCCGGTTGAGGACGAAGGTGAGGACCGGGGTCCCGAGGTTGCGGTGGAGCCAGGGGTTGGCGCCCGGGAGGATGATGCCGGGCGGCAGCCGGGTCCCCATGACGAACTGGGCGTCGGCGCGGTGCTGCGCCAGGAAGCGATCCATCTCGCCGAAATCGTAGGTGTCGTCGGCGTCGCCCATGAGGAGGAGCCGGCCGCGGGCGGCGGCCAGCCCTTGGCGCAGCGCGTGGCCGTAGCCGCGCGGCGCGACGCGGACGACCCGGGCGCCGAGCCGCTCGGCCAGCTCGATCGAGCCGTCGGTCGAGCCGTTGTCGGCCACCAGCACCTCGCCGCGGATGCCCAGCCGGTCGAAGGCGGCCCGCGCCTTGGCGACGACGGCGCCCAGCGTCCCCACCTCGTCGAGGCAGGGGATGACCACCGAGAGGTCGGGCGGGCCGGCGGCGTCGGGCGCCGCCGGGGGCGTGGGTGCGGTGGCGCGGTCGTCCAGGCTGCCTCCGGGAGGGGGGCAGCATAGAGGACCCGCCCGGGCAGGTCACGCCCCGGCGCGTCGGCGGGGCGGCCGCGGCCCCGCCTACATGGGCGGCCGGAGGGTCCCCTGCCCCACCACCAGCCGCTGCACCAGGACCACGCCGTCGGCCTGCCGCGGGCCGGCCGCGAAGACGTGCGCCCCGGCCACCAGGCGCGACCGGTCGGCGGGCTCGAGCCTCACCACCGGGACCCCGGGCGGCACCAGCACCGTCCGCTGGCCGGAGGGATCCTGGAGGGTCAGCTTCAGCCCGGCGGGGGTGCTGGCGGCGCGGGTGACGGTGGCGTTGGTCATGCTGCTGCCGGCCGGCGGCGCCGGGGCCGCCTGCACCGCCGAGACGGTCGCGTTGGTCATGCTGCTGCCGGGCCGCAGGTCCCATGGGCGGTGGCCCGCCCCCAGGCCGCGCATCGACTCCGGGAAGAGGTGCACCTCCAGGGCGCGCAGCGAGCCGTCGGGCTGGGCCACCGCGGTGGTGCCGACGAAGAGCCCCGGGCCGACGCTGGCCAGGTCGGCCGGCACGGCCACGGTGAGGTGCGCGTCGGCGGCCAGCTCCACCTGCACCCGCTTGCCGCCCGGCACCTTGATCTCGAGCCGGTCGCCGTCGAGCGCGGCGATGACGCCTCGCACGTGCTGCTCCGGCGGCGGCGCGGCCGCGGGCGGCGCGGCCCGGGCGGCCCCGGCCAGCAAGAGGGCTGCGGCTCCAGATGTCATCGCGAGGCGGTTCATGGGCGCTCCTCCGGCTAGACCCCTGCGAACCACTCGTAGCCCTGGTCCTCCCAGTAGCCACCGGTCCGCACGGGCAGGAAGTTCACCTCGGCCAGGTACTTCACCATCTTGTAGCCGAGCTTCACGGCCGAGTAGAGGCGCAGCGGCGCCCCGTACTCCATGGCCAGGTCGTCGCCGTTCATGCCGTAGGCCAGGATGGTCTGCGGGTGGAGCGCGCTCTCCACGTCCCAGGACGAGAAGTAGCCCGGCTCGAAGGAGCGGAACTCCACGTAGCGCGCCTGCGGCGCGGCGCCGGCCAGGCGGGCCACCTCCGACAGCCGCACGCCGTCCCACGCCGCCACCGCGGACCAGCCCTCCACGCAGTGGTGGCGGACCCGGGTGCGGGTCCGCGGCAGGCGGCGCAGGTCCTCGAGCGAGAGCAGGAGCGGGCGCTTCACCAGCCCGCCCACGCGCAGCCCCCACCCGGCCGGCGCCTCGGGGTAGTCCGGCCCGATCTTGTAGGCCGGGAACTGCTCGGGATCGGTCTGCGCCGACGCCGGCAGCTCCGGCGCCAGGCGGGTGGGGTCGAAGAGGGCCCGCTCCAGCCGCTCGTTGAAGCGCTCCATGAGCCCGAGGGCGCCGGCCTTGGGGCGCTCGGCGTCGCAGGCGGTCCCGCCCAGCAGGAGCAGCCCGGCCGAGCGGGCGGCGCCCAGGAAGAGGTCGCGGCGGGTCACCGGCCCCACGGCGCGCCCTCCGGCCGGTCGGGGCCGCCGGCGGTCATGTCGACGAGGGTGCGCGGGTGGCGCGCCACCTGGATCAGGTGGACCACCGCGAACGCGGCCAGCGCCGCCAGCACCAGCAGGTGGACGGCGCGGGCGGCGTCCCAGCCGCCCAGGAGCGCGGTGAGGCGCGGGAGCTGCACCGGCTTCCAGAGGGCGAGCCCGGAGAGCACCGAGAGCGGGGCCAGCAGGACCACGGCGCTGTAGGTGAGCCGCTGCAGGCCGTTGTAGAGCCCGGCCGGCGGCGGGGGCTCCCTGCGGAGCCGCAGCTCGTGGAGCAGCGTCTGCCAGGCGTGGCGGGCGTCGCGGCGCGGCGAGAAGAGCCGGCGGCGCCACTCGCCGCTGGCCGCCAGGTAGGCCGCGTAGCCGAGGGCGTTGGCGGCGAAGAGCCACGCCACCGCGAAGTGCAGGTGGCGCGCGCCCGCCAGCCAGCCGCCGAGCGCCAGGAAGGCCGGCGGCGCGACGCCCTGCAGCGGGTACCAGCGGTAGGGCGCGCCCCGCGCGCCCAGGAAGGGGTACGCCACCAGGATCTGGAGGCCGCTGCCGGCCATGACGCCGAGCGCCACCAGGTTGACCCAGTGCGTGAGCCGGATGGGCCAGGGCTGTGCGCGGCGCGGCATGGCTGGCCGGGAGTGTTCCGCCGCCGCTCCGGCCGCGCCCGGTCGCTTTCGGGGCCTACCCGAAGCGGGACCGCCGCCGCCCCCTCACTGCGCCGAGACGGTCCCCTCCAGCTCGTCGTAGGCGAACAGGTCGCCGTAGCGGGCCCAGCCGATGAAGGTGGCCAGGGTCCGCTGGTGGTCCTCCGAGGGCAGCCGCAGGGCGATGAGCTCCTCCACGAAGGCGCGCGGCAGCCGGTGGCCTGGCGCCGCCGCCAGGGCCTCGCGCACCTCGGCGAAGAGCCGGAGCTCGAGGAGCTCCTGGCGCCAGAGGGCCTTGCGCCCCTCGGGGCTGGCGGCGGCGAACGCCCGCCCCAGCGGCGTGAGCACCGCCTGCCGCCGCGGCGTGTCCACCAGCCCGAGCAGCTCGGCCGCCTGGACCGCCGTGATGAGCGGGCCGAACTCGCGCCCCGCCTCGGCGGCGATGCGGAAGACGTCCTGCTGGCCGCCGCGGGCGTCGAGCCACTCGACGAGCCCGGCCACCTCGTTGGGGCCGGCGGCCGGGAGCGGCTCAGTGGCGGAGGCCGCGGGCGCGCCGGGGGCGCCCGGCGCCCCGGCCGGCTCGTCGGGCAGCTCGTGGCCGGTGATGAGGTCGTGGAGCCGGTCCACCAGCGCCGCCACCTCGGGCGAGCGGGCGTCGCGCGGGCGCGGCAGGGTGTTCTGCACCACGGTGCGCACCCGCCCCGGGTTGGCGGAGAGGACCACGATCCGGTCCGCCATGGTCACCACCTCCTGGATGTCGTGCGACACCAGCAGGATGGCGCTCGGGTCGCGCTGCTGGGCGCTCCAGAGGTCCAGGATCTCGGCGCGCATCGCCTCGGCCGTGAGGGCGTCCACCTGGCTGAAGGGCTCGTCCATGAAGAGCGCCTCGGGCCGGAGCGAGAGGGCGCGGGCCATGCCGACCCGCTGCTTCATGCCGCCGGAGAGCTCGCGCGGGTAGGCCTCCTCGAAGCCGGAGAGCCCCACCAGCCGGATGGCGTCGGCGGCGCGCGCCCCCGCCTCCGCCTCCGGCAGCCCGGCCGCCGTGAGCACGGCGCGCACGTTGCCCGCCACCGTCATCCAGGGGAAGAGCGCGAACCCCTGGAAGACGATGGCGACCCCCGGCGCCAGGCCGCGGAGCGGCGCGCCGCGGCAGCGCACCTGGCCGCTGGTCGGCCGGATGAGGCCGGCCAGGATGCGCAGGATGGTGGACTTGCCGCAGCCCGACGGCCCGAGCAGCGCCACCACCTCGCCGCGGCGGACCGCCACGCTGACGTCGCGCAGCACCTCGAGCCGCTGCCCCGAGGGGAGGACGAAGGCGTGGGTGACGCCCTCGAGCTCGCAGATGGGCTCGGCGGCGGGGTCGCCGCTCGGGGCGGCGGGCGGCGGGGGACCGGCCATGTTCGGCTCCTCGGGCTTCACCGGGCGTACCTGCGCTCGGCCAGGTCGTTGAGGCGGCGCCAGACCAGCCGGTTGAAGAGGACCACCGCCGCCGACATGACCACCACGCTGGCCGCCAGCAGGGGGTAGTCGGCCGCCTCGGCGGCGGCGCTGATGCGCGCCCCCAGGCCGAAGGTGGCGGCCACGTGGCCGCGGTAGGCCACGTACTCCGAGACGATGGAGGCGTTCCAGGCGCCGCCGGCCGCGGTCACCCAGCCGGTCACCAGGTAGGGGAGCACGGCCGGCAGGAGCAGGGTGCGGAACCCCCGCCAGCCGCCGATGCGGTAGCTGGCCGCCATCTCGCGGAGGTCGGCCGGCACCGCCATGGCGCCGGCCACCACGTTGAAGAGCACGTACCACTGCGTCCCGAGCAGCATGAGCACCACGCTGCCGGGGCCCAGCCCGACGCCCAGCGACGCCAGCAGCGCCACCACGGCCGGGAAGAGCATGGGCGCCGGGAAGCTGGCCACCACCTGCACCACCGGCTGGAGCAGGCGCGAGAGGCGGGGCGACAGGCCGATGGCGAGGCCGGCCGGCAGCGCCCAGAGCGTGCCCAGGGCCAGCGCCGCGAGCACGCGCGCCAGGGTGGCGGCCGCGGCGGCCAGGGTCTCCAGCCAGGCCCGCGCCGGGAGGTGGCCCACCAGCCGGACGAGCTCCGCCCCGCCCAGGAGGAGCAGGCCGAGCAGCGCCGCGAAGAGCAGGGCGGAGAGGAGGCGCGCGGCGCGGCTGGAGCCCGGCGGGGCGTCGGGCG
>JAJYAW010000178.1 GCA_021779335.1 Myxococcales bacterium
GCCGGGGTCGCGGCCGGCCGCTTGCGGGCGAAGCCGCGCTCCAGCAGCGCCTGGACGGCCCGGGCCGTCTCGAGGTCGCTGGCGTGGCAGCGGTCCATCAGCTCGGTGAAGGGGCGCGGCACGGCCAGCAGCGCCACCACCTCCTCGGTGACCGGGTGGAGGCCGGCCGGCGGCCCGGCGGCCGGCCCGACGAGCTCGATGCGGTCCTGCGGCGCCGGCAGCGAGGGCCGCAGCGCGCCCAGCTCGTCGGCCTGGCGCAGCCCCTCCAGCAGGAGCTCGTCGAGCCGCCGGTCGATGCGCTCCCGCGCGGCGGCCACGCCGGGCTGGAAGGAGAACTGCCCCTCGCGCCGGGTCAGCAGCCGCCAGAGCGCCTTCTCGGCGCCCAGGGGGCCGAGCGAGGCGTCGACGACGCGCCCCTCGCGCAACAGCACCTCGGCCCGCTCCCCCTCGCGCTCCACCCTGAGCCGCCCGGTCTTGCGGTTCACCGAGAGGATCTGCAGGAGGTCCGGCAGCGGGATCTGCGCCAGGTTCCCGTCCAGCTCGCGGCTCTCGCCGGCCGCCTTGCCGGCGTCGGTGCGCCGGAAGATCTGCTCGATGCGCGCCAGCACGGCGTCCAGGTGGAGCGGCTTCTCCAGGGAGCTCCCCAGCCGCAGCCGGTCCTGGTCCGGGTGCAGCCCCATGAGCACCACCGGGATCCGCTCGGTGCGCGGGTTGGTGCGCAGGATGCGGACGAAGGTGCGGGTGTCCAGCAGCGGCGTCCGGTCGTCCAGCAGGATCAGGTCCGGGAAGCGCAGGATGGCCACCTGCAGCGCCCGCGAGCCGTCGTGGGCGGCGTGCACCTGGTAGCCGCGCTGCCGGAGCGGCGGCGCCAGCAGGCGCAGCGTCTCCGGGTCGGCGTCGGCGATGAGGATCTTGCGGGCGGGGGGCATGGGCGGGGGCGGGGCCGGGCTCAGACGGGCTGCAGGTCGTAGAGGGCCTGCAGCTTCGCCACCAGCAGGTCCACCAGGGGGACGTCGGAGGTGTGGAAGGCCCCGCCGCCGGGGCCGGCCAGGTGGGCGTAGGCGGAGTGCTCGGAGAGGAAGAGGAGCACCTCGTGCCCGGCCAGCCGCTTGTCGCCGTCGAGGTAGACCTCGGTGACCAGCGGGTGGTCGACCGGGGCGCCGCCGCCGCGCGGCCCGAGCAGGTAGACGCGGACCGAGGGGTCGCCGGCCCGGCCGCCGGCCTCGGCCGGCAGCGCCGCCAGCACCGGGGCGCGCGACAGGCCGCCGGGCGTGCCCACGTAGAGCAGGCCGCGGGCGCGCGGGTCGCGGGCGATCTCGCGGGCCGCCTCGCGCTGCAGCGCCTGGAGCCGCTCGGGGTCGGCCGGCAGCCGCGCCGAGGGGGAGGCCTCGGGCAGCGGCACGGTGGGGTCGAGGAGCAGGTCCACCAGCTCCCAGAAGGCCCCCCTCTCCAGGTCGCCCAGGTGGAGCCGGCGCACCAGCGAGCCGCGCTGCGCCTCGACGCGGGCGCGCGCCCAGTGGAGCAGCTCGTCGAAGTCCTCCCCGTCCTTGGGGAAGGCGGCCGAGCCCATGGAGAGGAGCAGCGGCGCCCGCTCCTCGAGCTGCCGGACCGAGGGCTCGACGCGGATCTCCTCGGCGGCGCGCCGCAGGAACATGAGCGCGCCGAAGGAGTCGGTCTCGGGCAGCAGCACGTAGTACTCGCCCTCCGAGACCTTGGCCAGGATGTCGGCGTCGCGCACCACCCGGGAGATGGCGCCCACCAGGTCGCGCATGGCGCGCCGGTAGAGCTCGCGCCCGCCCGCCTTGCGGAGCTGCTCCACGTTGTCGATGGCCACCACCGCCAGCGAGAAGGCGCGGCCGTAGCGGCGCGCCTTGTAGAACTCCTTGCCGGCGTAGTCGACGAAGTAGGCCAGGTTGTAGGCGCCGGTCTCGCGGTCGCGCAGCCCGATGCGCTCCAGGGCCTGGAAGCGGCGGGCGTTCTTGATGGCGATGCCGGTGAAGTCGCCCACCGCCAGCGCCGCCGCCTGCTCGTCGCCGCCGAAGCGGCCGCGCGCCCGGTCGGAGAGGAGCGCCAGGCCGAGCGGCTCGCCGTCGGCGGTGAGCGGCACGTAGAAGGCCTCGCCCGGCGCGGCGCCGGGGGCCGGGAGGACGCGCCCCTCCTCCAGGGCCGCCGCGAAGGGGGCGGCCTTCGGGTCGACGCTGGCCGGCAGGGCGGTCCGGTCCACCAGGCCGCGGTAGCCGCGCAGCGTGAGCTGCCCCTTCTCGTCGGCGATCCAGAGCGCCGCGCCCTGGGCGTCGGCCACCCGCGCCAGCACCTGCAGCGCCAGGTCCTGCAGCTTCTCCAGGTCCAGCGTGGCCAGGATGCGCAGGCTCTCGCGGTAGAGCGCCTGGCGCTTCACGAACTCCAGGTTGTCGGCCAGGAGCTGCCCGTGCTCGCGCAGGAGCTGCACGCGGGAGAGCGCCTTGCCGGCCACCGCGCCCAGCGCGTCCGGCTCCACCGGCTTGAGGAGGAAGTCGGCGCAGCCCGCCTTCATGGCCGCCACCGCCAGCCGGACGTCGTCGCGGCCGGTCACCGCCACGATCTCCAGCGCCGCGTCGTTCCGCTTGGCCTCCCGGATCATGGTGAGGCCGTCCATGCCGGGCATGACGAGGTCGGTCAGGACGAGGTCGAAGCGCTCCTCGCCGAGCAGCCGCAGGGCGTCCTCGCCGGAGGAGGCGACGCGGACCGAGTGGCCCTGGCCGGCCAGGATCTCGGAGAGCAGCTCCCGGAAGAACCGCTCGTCGTCGACGACCAGGATCCGCCCGGTGGTCATGGGCGCGCCTCCCCGGGGTGCGGCGCGCTCATAGCTCGGTCTCGCCCTCGAAGGACCGCTCGGCCGGCCCGCGCATGGTGACGCGGGCCAGGTCGGCGGCCACGGTGACGACCAGCGCGCCGCCCGGCAGGCGCACCTCCACCGGCGCGCCGGTGGGGACGCTGCCGGCCCGGGCCGCGGCCACCGCGGCGGCGCAGGCCCCGGTCCCGCAGGCGTCGGTCAGGCCGGCGCCGCGCTCCCAGACCACCAGGTCGATGCCGCTCGGCCCGGGCCGGGCCAGCCCCACGTTGACGCCGCCGGCCACGGCCAGCTCGATGGGGGGGCCGACCTGGGCGGCCCGCTCCAGGGTGGGGAGGTCGAAGAGCACGGCGTGGGGGTTGCCCATCGAGACCCGCACGGCGTGGAGCCGCTCCCCGCCCACCGTGAAGTCCTGCTCCCCCTCGAGCCGGGCCGGGCCCATCTCCACCGAGACGGCCTCGACCGCCCCGCCGGCGCCGCGGTGGACGCGGCAGGCCCGGGGGCCGCTGTCGGTGTCGATGAGCAGCTCGTCCGGGAGGCCGCGCGTCTCGGCCAGGTGGCGGGCCACGCAGCGGATGCCGTTGCCGCACATGGCGGCCACCGAGCCGTCGGAGTTGTAGATGTGCATGGTGGCGACGGCGCCCGGGCTGCGCGGCGGCAGCACGGTGAGCACCCCGTCGGCGCCGACGCCGCGGCGCCGGTGGCACAGCCGCACGGCCCGGGCCGGGGCCATGAGCGGGCCGTCCACGACCACGAAGTCGTTGCCCAGACCCTGGTACTTCACGAAGCGGAGCCGGTCCACGGGGGCCATCTTAGCCGTTCACCCGCAGAACTGCTCGATGGCCCGGGCCAGGACGTCGGCGGCCCGGGAGAGCTCGTCCACCCGGACGTGCTCGCCGGTCCGGTGCGCCACCCGGATGTCGCCCGGGCCGAAGATGACCCCCTCGGCCCCCATGGCGGCCACCTCGGGCAGCTCGGTGCCGAAGGGGACGGTGGTGCTCGGGTGGCCGGTCTCCGCCTCCAGGAAGCGGACGATCTCCGCCCCGGCCGGCGTCACCGCGGCGGCGTCGCTGCGGAGCGGGCCGACCGCGGCGGTGACGCGGCCCCCGCCGGCCGCCACCAGCCGCCGGCACGCCTCCTCGAGGAGCGCGAGGGCCCGGCGCGGGTCCTGCCCCGGCAGCGGCCGCCACTCGTAGCTGAAGCGGCACTGGCCGGCGATGATGTTGCGCGCCTTGCCGCCCTGGATGACCCCCACGTTCCAGGTGGTGTAGGGGGGGTCGAAGGCCGGGTCGGGCGGCTCCTGCAGCACCGCGCCGATCTCCTCCAGCTCGGCCAGGAGCCGGCCCGCGGCGTGGATGGCCGAGGCGCCCACCCCGGGGTAGGCGCTGTGCCCCTCCACGCCGCCGATCTCCACCTCCACGGCGCAGTAGCCCTTGTGGGCCCGCACCGGCACCAGGCCGGTGGGCTCGCCCACGATGGCGTGGCGCGGCCGGACGCGCCCCTCGGCGAGCGCCTGCTTGGCCCCCAGGCAGCCCACCTCCTCGTCGGCGGTGAAGAGGAGCGTGAGCGGCCGCGGGCCGACCCGGGTGCGCGCCGCGGCGGAGACCGCCGCCGCCAGGAAGCCCTTGGTGTCGGCGGTGCCGCGCCCCCAGACGGCGCCGTCGCGCAGCGGGGCCGCCAGCGCCTCCGGCCACCCGGGGTCGAAGGGGACGCAGTCGGTGTGGCCGATGAGGGCCAGGCCACCCGCCTCGTCCGGCCCGCGCCGGCAGACCAGGTTCTCCTTCTGGACGCCGGCGGTGTCGCTCCAGCGGAGGCGCCGCACCTCGAAGCCGAGCGGCCGGACCTGCGCCTCGAGCAGGTCGAGGACCGGCCCGTTGGGGCGCGACGAGGTGGAGTCGACGCGGACGAGGGCCTGGAGCAGCGGGACGGGGTCCATTGGACCGTGATCGTACCCGAGGTCGGGGCGGCGCGCCCGTCAGCGGCGGGTCTTCTGGTGCTCCACGAAGGTGCGGTCGGTCCGGTAGATGTGCTCGCGGAGCCAGTTGGTGACCCGGTTGCCCACCCGGATGATGAAGAGGGTGGTGGGCCCCTCGGCCTTGAACTCCCGGTAGAGGAGGGTGAACTCGTGGACGAAGCGGACGTGCTCGGCCCGGTGCACCTCCAGCGCCGGGTAGTCGGCCTGGGCCATCATCCGCTCCTCGGCGGCGAAGTGGTGCACCACGTAGTCGCCCAGGAAGGTGAGCATCTGCTCCACCTCCTCGCGGCTCCGCCTCTCCCGCGAGGAGGCCAGGAGCTGGTCGATGCGGTTGAAGAGCTCGCGGTGCTGGCCGTCGATCTCGGCGTCGCCGGTCTCCAGCGACCGGTCGAAGGTGATGCGCATCCGGTCTTCCACGGTCAGCCCTCCAGCGCGGCGTCGCCGAGCGCGGCGCGGACGGCCGGATCGGCGCAGAGCAGGCGGAACTCGGCCCGGGTCAGCCAGGCGGTCCGCTCGGTGCGCCGGCCGCGCAGCGTGAGCCGGACGCGCCCCGACTCGCGGGCCACCGTGGGGGCCAGCCCGGCCCTCAGGTCGCGCTCCAGGGAGCGGAGGTGGCGGTGGATGCGGAGCGCGCGGCGCCCCTCCGGGGAGGAGAGGGCCAGGAAGAACCGGTTGCGGCTGAAGCCGGGATCCTCCCGGAGCCGCCGCACCGCCTGGGTGACGAAGTCCGCCATCGAGGCGGGGAGGTTAGCACGCCGCGCGGCCCGAAGCGGCCTGCCGGGCGTGCACGAACCGCCCCAGCGCCACGTCGGTGGAGTAGACGTGGTCCCGCAGCCAGGCCACCGTCTGCTGCTCCAGCCGGAGCACCAGGTCCGCCGTCGGGCCGGCCGCCAGGAACTCCTGGTCGACCTCGCGGAGCGCGGCGGCGAAGCGGCGGTGCTCCTCGGCGTGGGGGGCCGCGCCGGGGTAGCCGAGCTCCGCCATGACCCGCTCCTCGGCCGCGAAGTGGTCCACCACGAAGGCGCGCAGGAAGTCGAGGAGCGGCTCGGCCTCGCTCCGGTCGTGGTGGAGCATGGCGTCGAGGAGCCGGTCGACGCGCCGGAACAGCTCCTGGTGCTGGGCGTCGATCTCCGGCACGCCCACCGACAGCGTACTGGTCCACTGCAGCGCCACGGCAGACCTCCAGCGGCCGCCTCCCCGAGCGCGGCCCCCCCGGCCGCTCCGTACGCATCCGCCGTGCCCGCGCCACGGGAGCGTAAGGACGGGGGATTTCCGCGCCGGGGTGCGTGAGTTCACCCAGCGTTGCGCGCCATGCCCCGCCTCCTGGTGACCGCCCGCGCCCGACCCAGACCCCGCGGGAGCGGGTGAGGAGGTGGCGCCGCCGCGCCGGGGGGCCCGCCGCCGGGCCTTCAGGGCGGCAGGGCGCCGCCGCCTCCGGCCAGCCGC
>JAJYAW010000179.1 GCA_021779335.1 Myxococcales bacterium
CCTTGGCGCTCGTGGTGGCCGGCCTCCTGGTGGCGCGGACCACCCTCCGCGCCGAGCCGCCGGAGGCGCGGCTGGTTGAGGAGGCCGTCGGCGACCACCTGCGCCTGCTCGTGAGCCAGCACCCCGTCGAGATCGAGAGCGGCGGGCCCCACCAGGTGAAGCCCTGGTTCGAGGGGCGGCTCGACTTCGCCCCGGTCGTGCCGCTCCCCGACGTGGCCGACCTCAAGCTGCGCGGCGGCGCCGTGGGCTGGCTGCTGGACCGGCGGGCGGCCCTCCTCCAGTACTCGCTCCGGCTCCACGCCGTGACGCTGCTGGCCTTCCGCGCCGGCGGCCTGGCGGGCTTCGGCGAGGAGGCGCCCGCCTCGCGCCCGGCCCGGGTCGTCCCCCTGCGCGGCTTCGGCGTGGTGACCTGGCGCGCCGGCGACGTCGGCTACGCGCTGGTCTCGGACGTCGACCCGAAGGAGCTGCTGGCGCTGGCGCAGGCCATGGCGGGGACCATGGGCGGCGGCCCCCGCTGAGCCCCGCTGGCGGGCGGCCGGCTCACCAGGCCACCAGCGGCCCCGCCCCCAGGCTGGACCGGCGCCCCTCCAGCCCCAGGTAGACGTCGCGGCCGAGGTGGAACGGCAGGCCCCAGTCGAACGAGCTGGCCGGGCCGACCGGGCCGGCCACCAGCCCGCAGACGTTGACGCTGGCCGGCGCGGTCAGGGCGAGGAAGTTCCCGACCTGGACCGGGACCGCCGCCGCCGGTCCGCCGGTGGCCCCGCTGCTGCTGGTGTCGACGGTCACCGTGGACGCCGGGCAGTACCAGGCGGCGTCCGGGGCCGCGCAGGCGGCGAGCCCGGCGCCCGGCGGCGCGGCGAAGAAGAGGCCGTTGGAGCCGGTGTCCAGGAAGGCCGTCACGGTGGCGCCGCCCAGCGTGGTGCGGAACTCCCCGGAGGCGTCGAGCGGGAGGGCCACCGCCGAGCCGGGGGGGACGTTGTTGCTGCGGGTGCCGATGCCCAGGAGGACCTCGCCCTCGACCGCGCTGGCGCCGGCCGCCGCCACCCCCGGAAGCCGGATGACCAGGCCGTTGTTGTCGACCGGGAGGGCGGCCACCGGGTTCTGGAGCTGCGAGGCGAGCGCCACCGCGGCCGGCGCGCAGGAGGCCGCTCCGCACGCGTAGTACATGCCGTTGCTGGTGACGGTGCAGCCGGGGCCGCAGTCCTGCTCGAAGGTCCCGACGCCCAGGATGCCGTTGAAGCCGGCGGCGGCCGGGCTGGCCTCGGCGGCCTGGCAGGCGGCGGGCGGGCTGGCGTAGGTGGCGTCGATGACCTGGACCGGGATCTCCACCGCCGGCTCGCTCCCCAGCGCGACGCTGGCCAGGACGACCGGCCCCCAGTGCGCCGAGCCGTCCAGGTACCCGACGCACTCCGCCAGCGAGCCGCCGCCGGACGAGACCGGCGGCAGGTGGAGCGTGAGGACCTGCGAGAAGACGCGCAGCCCGACGCTCCCGGTGTCGAGGAGCAGGTCGCCGATGGTCTGGCAGGTGCTGGTGCGCGGCTCGCAGACGGTGACGCTCACGCAGGGCTTGTTGAGGTAGGAGCCGGCGGAGCAGCCCGCGCCGTCGACGCTGACCGGGAGCACGTTGGGCGGCGGCCCGGCCTGGCCGGCCGGTGGCGCGGAGGACCCGCCGCCGCAGGCGGCCAGGGAGAGCAGGAGGGGCGCCAGGCGCCGGGCGTCAGCGGAGGTCATCGAGGTTCACCCCGGCGGGCAGGCGGGAGGGCAGGTAGGCGCGGCCGTGGAGGGCCCTGGCGTGGCCCCAGGTGTCCACCACGAGGCGGCCCGTCTCGACGTGGCGCGGCCCCCGGCCGGCGCGCGGGGCCGCCGCCGCCGCCCGGTACTCGCCGGCGTAGGCGCCGAGCAGCAGGCCGAGGTCCGGCGGGGCCGCGCCCGACCAGGCCACGGCGACGACCGTGCCGTCCGGGGCGAGGTACTCGCGCACCGTCGCGGTGGCGGAGCGGAGCTCGTGGACGGCGAGCCCCGCGCGCACCGAGGGGGGCTGCCGGTCCATGCTCAGGGCCTGGGCGTCCCGCGCCACCGAGGGCTCGGCCTCGCCGAGGGCGGCCAGCGCCGGGGGCGCAGCCAGGAGCCCCAGCAGGACCAGGAAACGGCTTGGTACGCGGATGTCCATCGAGTCGGCCTCCAGACGCCCCCCGGGTGGAACGGTCGGACCGCTCCACCCTGGCCCGCGTCCCCAGGCAGGGCGCGGCGGCGGGTGGTCCGGCCTCCCCGGGCGAGCATCGGCTTACCTCGTCATCGCGGCGGGCGCCCGGTGCGAGGCCCAGATGGGGCCAGGCTCGGTGCCCTGGAGGCGAGGCGGCTCAGCCTCTCCCGGCGGCCGCGGCCTGGCCCGCTGCCGCGTCGGCGAGGAGCAGGGCCTGCTCCCGGCGAACCCGGCCGGCCGGGATGGCGCGATCGCCCCGGCGCAGGCGCTCCAGCGCGGCGGCCTTGGCCGCGCCGGTCACGACCCAGACGATGCGCCGGGACCGGTCGATGACCGGCAGGGTGAGCGTCAGGCGCCGGCGGCCCTGGAAGAGGCCGGTGGCGATCACCTCCGGGCCGTCCGCCGCGGGGGCCGGCTCGCCCGGGAGGAGCGACGCGGTGTGGCCGTCCGCTCCCAGGCCGAGCTGGACGAGGTCCAGCACCGGCGGATCTCCGGCCTCGGCGCGCAGGGTCCGGGCGTAGCGCGCGGCCGCGGCGGCCAGGTCCGGCTCCTCGACGGGCATGGCGTGGAGGCCGGCCAGCGCCGCCGGGAGGCGCGAGAGGAGGGACGCCGAGAGGTGCGTCAGGTTGCGGTCGGCGTGCCCCTCCGGCGCGGCGCGCTCGTCCACCTGGAAGAGGTGGACCCGCGTCCAGGGCACGTCCTCCGAGGCGAGCCGGCGCAGCATGGCCCACGGCGTCGAGCCGCCGCTGGTCGCCAGGAGGAACCGGCCTCGCGCCGCCACCGCCTCGCGGGCCGCCGCCGCGATGACCTGGGCGGCCCGGCGGGCCACGGCGTCGGCGTCGGCCAGGATCTCCTCGGTCACGGCGGGGCCTCGACCGCCGGGTCGACCCAGCCGCCCGGGACCAGCGCCCCGGCCTCGGGGGGCCCCCAGGTCCCGGGCTCGTAGACCGTGGGCGGCGGCCCGCCCCGCAGCACGGGGTCGACGATGCGCCACGCCTCCTCCACGTAGTCCTCGCGGGCGAAGCGGAAGGTCTCTCCCCGCATGGCGTCGCCCAGCAGCTCGGCGTAGGGATCGGTCTCCGCCCCCTCGTGGTGGTGGCTGGCGAGGAGCTCGAGGTGGTGGCCGCCGTTCAGCCCCCCCGGCTCCCGGACCGTCGCCCCCAGCCCGATCTGGAACTCGGGCCCGAGCCGGAAGCGGACGTGGTTCGAGACCAGCGGGACCCCCAGCGTCGGCGGCGGGCGCCGGAGCTTCACCACCACCTCGGTCCGCGAGACGGGCAGGTTCTTGCCGGCGCGGATGAAGAAGGGCACCCCGTCCCAGCGCCAGGAGGCCACCGAGAGCTCCAGGGCGGCGAACGTCTCGGTGGTGGAGCCGGGGGCGACGCCGGGCTCGTCGTGGTAGCCCCGGAACTGCCCGCGCACCACGCGCGCCTGCTCGAGCGGCGCGACGGCCTTCAGCACCTTCACCTTCTCGTCGCGCAGGGTCTCGCCGTCGCGGGTGGCCGAGGGCGGCTCCATGGCGATGTTGGAGAGCACCTGCAGCAGGTGGTTCTGGACCACGTCGCGGATGGTGCCGGTCTGGTCGTAGAAGGCGCCCCGCCCCTTGATGCCGAAGGGCTCGGCCATGGTGACCTGGACGCTCTCGACGTAGCGGCGGTTCCAGATGGGCTCGAGGAAGGTGTTGGCGAAGCGGAAGAAGACCAGGTTCTGCACCGCCTCCTTCCCGAGGTAGTGGTCGATGCGGAAGATGGACCGCTCGTCGAAGGCGCGGTGGACGGCCGCGTTGAGCCGCCGGGCCGAGTCGAGGTCGCTGCCGAAGGGCTTCTCCAGCACCAGCCTGGCCCCGCCGCCGCCGCAGATGCGCCCGACCTGCCCCACCACCACCTCGAAGAGGGCCTGGGGGATGGCCAGGTAGTGGACCGGCCGGGCCGCCTCGCCGAGCTCCCGCCGCAGGGCGTCGAAGGTGGCCGGGTCTCCGTAGTCGCCCTCGACGTAGCGCAGCAGCCGCATGAGCCTGGGGAAGGCCACCGGATCGGCGCCCCCGCCGTGCTCCTCCACGCTCTGGCGCGCCCGGGCCCGCAGCCGCTCCAGCGACCAGCCCCCGCGCGAGATCCCGATGACCGGGACGTCGAGCGCGCCGCTCCCCACCAGCCGCTGCAGGGCGGGGAAGATCTTCTTGTAGGCCAGGTCGCCGGTGGCCCCGTAGAAGGCCAGCGCCTCGGAGCGCTCGCCGCTCACGCCTTCTCCTGGTGGCCCCCGAAGGCGGCGCGCATGGCCGAGAGCAGCTTGTCGGCCCAGTCGGCCTCCCCGCGCGAGGAGAAGCGCTGGAAGAGGGCGGCCGTCAGGACCGGCGCCGGGACGGCCTCGTCGACGGCGGCCTGGATGGTCCAGCGCCCCTCGCCGGAGTCGGAGACCCGGCCCGCGAAGCCCGCCAGGTCCGGCTGGGCGAGCAGCGCGCCGGCCGTCAGGTCGAGGAGCCAGGAGGAGACCACGCTGCCCCGCCGCCACAGCTCGGCGATCTCGCCGACGTCCAGGTCGTACTGGTAGTGGCTGGGCTCCCGCAGCGGCGTGGTCTCGGCGTCGTGCGCCTGGGGCGTCCGGCCCAGGTTGGCGTGGCGCAGGATGCTGAGCCCCTCGGCGTAGGCCGCCATGAGCCCGTACTCGATGCCGTTGTGGACCATCTTCACGAAGTGGCCGGCGCCGGACGGGCCGCAGTGGAGCCAGCCGCGCTCGGCGGTCCCGCCCTTCCCCGCCCGCCCTGGCGTGGCCGGGGCGGAGTCCTGCGGAGGCGCCAGGGCCTCGAAGATGGGCTCGAGCCGGTGCACCACGGCCGCCTCCCCCCCGATCATCTGGCAGTAGCCCCGCTCCAGGCCGCGCACGCCGCCGCTCGTCCCGACGTCGACGTGGTGGAGCCCCCGGGCGGCGAGCGCGCCGGCGCGCCGCAGGTCGTCGACGTAGTGGGAGTTCCCGCCGTCCACGATGACGTCGCCCGGCGCCAGCAGCGGCGCCAGCGCGGCGATGGTCGAGTCCACCACGCCGGCGGGCACCATGAGCCAGGCCACGCGCGGCGCCGGGAGCCGGGCCACCAGGTCGGCCAGCGAGCCGGCCCCCTCGGCGCCCTCCCGCCCGAGCGCCTCGACGGCCGGCGCCGCCTGGTCGTAGGCCACCACCGCGTGGCCGTGGCGCATGAGGCGCCGGGCCATGTTGGCCCCCATCCGGCCCAGCCCGATCATCCCGATCCGCATGCGCGCTCCTCCCCCGAGCGCACTGGTCTACCTCACGGCCCGCGGCGGGGCTGCGCCCCTCCGGGGCACCGGCGCCGCGCCCTGACCCCAGGTCCAGCTCGCCCCGCTTCGCCTCCGCGTCCTTCCAGCGGTCCGCCTCGGGCAGCGCGGCCCGCTTCTCGGAGAGCACGGGCCAGCGCGCCGCCGGCTCGGCGTCGAGCGCCGCGTGGGCGCGCCACGTCTCCGGCAGCTCGGCCTCCTCGAAGATGGCCTCGGTGGGGCAGGCCGGCGCGGGGGCTCGGCGGGGCGCTCCCGGTCAGCCGGGCGCTCGACGGGCGGCGAGCCAGGCGCGCCCCGCCGCGGTGTCGACCCCGCCGCCCTCGAGCCCGGGGAAGACCACCTCCTCGAGCGCGCGGACGAAGAGGTCGCGCTTGAGGGCGTGGGGCAGCACGCCGAAGGCGAGGAGCGCCCGGTCCTCGTGCGCCGGGTCGACCGGAGCGAAGAGGTCGTCGTCGACGCTGCCGCGCAGCATGGCGGGGAGGTGCGCGCCGAGGAAGGCCGTCCGCCCCCGGGCCGCGGCCAGGGCGAGGTGCGCCCACCCGAGCCGGGCGTGGACCACCTCGTCGCGGGCCAGCTCGCGGAGGGTGAGGCGCAGCGAGCGGTCGCGCGCCGCCGGCAGCAGCCCGGTCAGCACCGCCACGCTCACGCTCTCGGCGACGCAGCAGGCCGCGGTGAGCTCGTAGGTCACCGCGTCCTCCTCGGGGAGCCCGGGGGGCGCCACGTCGGGCGGTCCGGGCGGC
>JAJYAW010000180.1 GCA_021779335.1 Myxococcales bacterium
GCCTTCGCCCGCTCCCTGGGCCGGACCGACCGGAAGGGCGACGAGGCCGAGGACGGCTCGGACCGCGAGAAGGTGGCCGAGGTGGGCGAGGCGCTGCTGGCCTGGTGGCGCGACGTCCTGGCGGTGCAGGCCGGCGGGGCGCCGCTGCTGACGCGCCTCGCGCCCGAGACCCGCCGCACCGCCGCCGAGGTCTCGCCGCAGGAGGCGCTGCGGCGGCGCGCCGGGGTGGAGCGGCTGCTGGGCGCGCTGCGGCAGAACGCGGCCGGCCCGCTGGCGCTGGAGCGGCTGCTCATCGGGTGGTTCGATGGCCGGTAGGCCCTGGGGCCCGCCGCGCGACGACGGCTCGGCCGCGGCCGGGGAGCTCGAGGCCTGCCTGGCCGAGGCGCGCGCCGGCCGGCCGGGCGCCGTCTACCTCCTCGACGGCGACGCCTACCTCTCGCTGCGCGCCGCCCGCGAGCTGTGCCACGCCCTGGTGCCGGAGGCGCAGCGGGCCCTCAACCTGGTGGAGCTCGACGCCGCCGCCTCGCCCGCCGAGGTGGCGGCCGAGGTGGAGACGCGCGGCCTCTTCTCCACCGGGCGCAAGGTGGTGCTGGTCCAGGAGCCGGCCTTCCTCACCTCCAAGGAGGACGTGGAGGAGGCGTTCGCCAAGGCCCGCCAGGGCTGGGCGGAGGGCCGGCAGCGCGACGCGACCCGCCGGCTGCTGGCGCTGGTGGCCAAGGCCGGCTTCCAGGCCGCCGACCTGGTGCCCGAGGGGCTGCGCGCCGGGCTCGAGCCGCTCGACGCGCCGAAGCGGGACAAGGACCTGGACAAGGCGCTCAAGGCGCTGGCCCGGGACCTCAGGGGCGAGTTCGGCTTCACCCTGGGGGAGGAGGACCTGCGCTTCGTGGTCGGCGCGGGGCGCTACGCGCTGGAGCGGGAGCTCAAGGTGGCCCGGGACGACTCGGCCGCCCTGGACGCCGCGCTGACGCGCGGCCTGCCCCCCGGGCACGTGCTGGTGGTGGCGGCCGGCAAGGTGGACGGAACGCTGCCGCTGGTGAAGAAGCTGGCCGCCGCCGGGCGGCGCGTCAAGGTGGCGGTGGCCCGCGAGGCCAGCTTCGGGGCCAAGGTGATCCTCGGCCCCACCGTGAGCCTGCTGCTGGCCGGCACCGGCAAGGAGGCCGAGGCCGAGGCGGTCGAGCGGCTGGCCGAGTGCGTCGAGGGGGACGCCCGGACGCTGGCCCAGGAGCTCCAGAAGCTGGTGGCCTTCGTGGGCGAGCGCCCGGTCATCACCGCGGCCGACGTGGCCGAGGTGGTGGTGCGCACCGCCGAGGACCAGTTCTTCGCCCTGGGCAACGCCGTCGAGGAGCGCAGGCTGGCCGGGGCGCTCGCCGTGGTGGACCGCTCCCTCGGCGCCGGCGGCAGCCCGCACATGCTGGTGGCCTCGCTGGCCTCGACGGTGCGGCGCCTCCTGCTGGAGAAGGAGCGGGCCCGCGCCGCGGTGGGGGAGCGCAAGCTGGGCAACCCCCGCGACTGGGAGGCCCAGGTCTTCCCAACCATCCCGGCCGCCGAGGTGGGCAAGAAGAAGCCCTTCGGCTTCTGGATGAAGTACCAGGCCTCCACCCGCTTCTCCCGCGCCGAGCTCCTGTCCGGGCTGGTGGCGCTGCACGAGGCGGACGTGGCCATGAAGAGCGGGCAGGACGGGCGGCTCGCGCTGGAGCGGGTCCTGCTCTCCCTGCTCGCCACCGACAACCCACCGAGGAGCACCCCATGACGACGCGCCGGCTCATCACGAGCGCGCTGCCGTACGCCAACGGCTCCATCCACCTGGGGCACCTGGTCGAGTACATCCAGACCGACGTGTACGTGCGCTTCCGCCGCGCCTGCGGCGAGGAGGTCACCTACGTCTGCGCCGCCGACTCGCACGGCACGCCCATCGAGGTGAACGCCGCCAAGGCCGGCGTCACGCCCAAGGCCTTCGTGGAGAAGTACCGGGCCGAGCAGCACGCGGACTTCAAGCGCTTCGGCGTGGAGTTCTCCACCTACTACACGACCGACTCCCCCGAGAACGCGAAGTGGGCCTACCGGATCTACGACGCCCTCAAGGCCAGGGGGCTCATCTACAAGCGGGCGGCCGAGCAGCTCTACTGCGAGCGCGACGGCCGCTTCCTGCCCGACCGCTTCGTCAAGGGCACCTGCCCCGTCTGCAAGACGCCGGACCAGTACGGCGACGGCTGCGAGAAGTGCTCGGCCACCTACGACCCGCGCGAGCTGGTGGCGCCCCGCTGCGCCATCTGCGGCACGGCGCCGGTGGTGCGCACCTCGGACCACGCCTACGTGGACCTGAAGAAGGTGGAGCCCATCGTCCGCGCCTGGGTGGAGGCCGAGGGGCACTTGGTGCCGTCGGTGCAGGAGCAGGTGAAGGGCTGGCTCGACGACCTGCAGGACTGGTGCATCACCCGCGACGCGCCCTACTTCGGCTTCCCGGTCAAGGACCCCGAGTTCCCCGGCAAGTTCCTCTACGTCTGGGTGGACGCCCCCATCGGCTACCTCTCCAGCGGGGAGCGCTACTTCGCCGACGAGGCGCCCGCCGGCCAGCGGCTCACGCCGGCCGAGTACGAGGCGCGCTACCTGGCGCCCGGGGCGCCGTCCAGGCTGGAGCACTTCATCGGCAAGGACATCCTGCGCTTCCACGCGGTCTTCTGGCCGGCCATGCTCTGGGCGGCCGGGCTGAAGCAGCCGGACCGGATGCCGGTGCACGGCCACCTCACCGTCAACGGCGAGAAGATGTCCAAGTCGCGCGGCACCTTCGTGACCGGCCGCACCTACCTCGAGACCGGGCTGGACCCGGAGCTGCTGCGCTACTTCTACGCGGCCAGCCTCTCGCCGGGCATCTACGACCTCGACCTCTCGCTCGAGGAGTTCAGGCACCGCGTCAACGCCGATCTGCAGAAGCGCATCGCCAACCTGGCGGCGCGCCTCCACTCGCCGGTGGCCAAGGTGGGCGGGGAGGGGCTGCCGCCCGGGCCGCCCTCGCCGCACTTCGACCGGGCCCAGGTGGCGGCGGCCCTCGCCGCGGCGAGGGCGGCCTTCGGCGCGCTGGAGTACCGGGCCGCCATGAAGGCGGTCAACGACCTGGCGGATCACGCCAACAAGGCGGTCCAGGACGCCAAGCCGTGGGAGACGCCGGACGCCCCCGCCACGCGCGCGCTCCTGCACGACCTCGGCAAGGGGCTCCACGCCATCGCGGTGATGCTGGCCCCGGTCATGCCGCGCTTCGCGGCCGGCCTGGCCGAGGCGATGGGCGGCCTGCCGCTGGCCTGGCCGGAGGGCTTCACGCCCTACGACGGCGCCCCCTTCCGCTTCACCGCCAAGCCACCCGCCATCATGCCGGTGGACGCCAAGCAGGTGGAGAAGCTCATCGTGGAGCCGCCGGCCGCGGCGGCGCCGGCCGCCCCGGCCGCGAAGGTCGCCAGGGCCGCCAGCCCGAACGAGGGCGCGGCCAAGGCCAGCGCCAAGGCGCCGGCTCCGCCGCCGGTCTTCGGCGTCATCCAGTACGAGGACTTCGCCAGGGTGGAGCTGCGGGTCGGCGCTGTCCAGGCGGCCGTGGCGGTGCCCAAGGCCGACAAGCTCCTCCAGCTCACCGTGGACGTGGGCGAGCCGGCGCCGCGCACCATCGTGGCCGGCATCGCCCAGGCCTACCCGGACCCGGCCGCGCTGGTCGGGAAGCGCATCGTGGTGGTGGCCAACCTGGCGCCGCGGCCGCTGCGCGGCATCACCTCGCAGGGGATGCTGCTGGCCGCCGGCGAGCCGCCCGCCCTGCAGGTCGTCACGGTGGGCGACGCCATCGCCCCGGGCACGCGGGTCAAGTAGCGCGCCATGGAGCTGCTCGACTCGCACGCCCACCTGGAGCGGGCCGACTACCCCGACCTGGACGCGGTGGTGGCCAGGGCCGCCGCCGCCGGGGTCCGGCGCATCGTCGCCATCGGGCTGTGGCGGGCCCCCGGGGACTTCGGCGACGCGCTCGCGCTGGCCGCGGCCCGCCCGGAGACCTTCTCGGCCACCATCGGCATCCACCCGCACGAGTGCGCCAGGGTCCCCGAGGCGGACTGGGTGCGCGCCGAGGCGCTGGCCCACGACCCGCGGGTGGTCGGGGTGGGGGAGACCGGCCTCGACTTCCACTACGACCTGTCGCCGCGCCAGGTCCAGGAGGCCGCCTTCCGGCGCTCGCTCCGCATCGCCCGGGCCGCCGGCAAGCCGGTGGTGATCCACCTGCGCGAGGCGGACGAGGCGGCCGGGCGGGTGCTGCGCGAGGAGGGGCTCGGGGAGGCCGGGGGCGTGGTCCACTGCTTCACCGGCGACGCGGCGGCGGCCAGGACCTGGCTCTCGCTCGGGCTCCACGTCTCGGTGGCGGGCATCGCCACCTTCAGGACCGCCGAGGCGATCCGCGAGGCGGTGCGGCTGGTGCCGCGCGACCGGCTCCTCGTCGAGACCGACAGCCCGTTCCTGGCCCCCGTGCCGCTGCGCGGCCAGCGGAACGAGCCGGCCAACGTGGCGCTGGTGGCCGCCAAGGTGGCCGAGGTCTGGGGGCTGCCGGTGGAGGAGGTGGCGGCGCTCACCACCGCCAACGCTCGCCGGCTCTTCCGGCTCCCGTAACCCAGGGTGCGCGCTGCGCGATCGCCTTCGGCGGCGCGAAGCGCACCCCGGTTCAGTCGATCTTGCCGGGGGCTGCGCCCCCGCCCCGCCGGCGGAGCCGCCGGGGCCCCACCCCAGGAAACGGCCTCGTGCTCTCTGCTTCCGAATCGTGCTCGGCCGTTTGGCGCGCCGCCGCGGCCCCCCGCGGCGGCGAACCGGATCAGAGCCCGAGCCGCATCTTCACGACCTCGCGCGCCTGGTCGCCGGTGCCGGCGCAGCCGCTGCCGGTCTCCTCGTACCCCTCGCGCGCCCAGAAGCGGAGGGCGCCGGGGTTCTCCCTCGGCACGCAGAGCTGCACGCCCAGGGCGCCCCGGGCGCGGACCCAGCCGAGCACCTGGGCGTGGAACCAGGCCCCCAGGCCGACGCCGCGGATGGAGGGCTCCACCACCATGGTGCCGATCCAGCACTCGCGCGCCGCCGGGTAGTCGGTCACCACGTCCACCGCCCCGATGAGCCGCTCCTCGTCGTCGAGCAGGCCGAAGACGCGCCGGTCGCCCGGGGCCTTGCCCGGCACCGGCTCGTGGAGCCAGCGCTCCGCCTCGTCCGGTCGCGGCGGGGCGCCCTGGACCTGCTGGAAGAAGGAGGTGCAGCGCTCGAAGAGCGCCTGGAGGGCCGGCAGGTCGCCGGCGCCCAGCTCGACTACCCGTCCCAGCTGCCCCATTCGTCGGCTCCCTCGCTCGCGGCCGGACGGTTCCGGTCGGACCACTCCACCACCTCCCAGCCGCGCTGCTCCGCCTCCTCGCGGAACGGCGCCTTGGGGTTGACCACCACCGCGTGGCCCACCGCCTCGAAGAGCGGGGTGTCGGCCGGCGAGTCGCTGTAGAGCCAGGACCGCGAGAGGTCGAGGTCCCACTGCTCGCAGACCCGCTCCACCGCCTCGCGCTTCCCCTCGCGGAAGACCACCGGCGGCAGGATCTGATCGGTGGCCCGACCGTCCACCACCCGGGTGCGGGTGCCGAGGGCGGCGTGGACGTGGAGGTGGGCCCCCACCTCGTCGATGATGTACTGGGGCGAGCCGGAGGCGATGATGACGAAGTGGCCGGAGAGCAGGTGCTTGCGGATCTGCCGGATGGCGCCCGAGGTGATGCGCTTGCGCAGGTGCCGCTCGAAGCAGGCGCGGGCGTGGGCCTTGAGCTCGTCGGCGCGCAGCCCCTCGTGGCAGCGGCTGCCGGCCTCCACCATGTCGAGCTCGGTGAGCCGGTGCCGGGCGTACTCGTAGATGAGCCGCGGGACGCGCGAGCGCATCTCCGGCCGCATCACCTTCTCCCGGTAGAGGTACCAGGTGAAGATGGTCCCCGCGTTGCCGTCGAGCAGCGAGTCGTCGACGTCGAAGACGGCCGCCGTCCTGCCGAACGGAACCATCTTCCCTGTGTAACACGATGATCGGGCGGACGCCTGCCGCGGCGCGGCGTCGCGCTCTCCCTCGAAGGAAGGGCCGGCGCGGCCCGGGAGGCCGGCCGGCCCTTAGGGAGGACCCGTGGCGGCGTCGGCACCGGGCCGTCGGGCTAGGCGCCGCTCCCCTCGGAGGCCGCGGCCGGCGCCTCGGAGGCGG
>JAJYAW010000181.1 GCA_021779335.1 Myxococcales bacterium
GGACACCCACCTCGCCACCACCGACCGGGAGTTCGGCGCCTTCCTGGCCCGGCACCTGGGGCGCCGCACCGTCAAGCCGAGCGCCTGACGACCGCCGCTTCGCCGCGCCGCCCGGGCGGGGTATAAACCCGGCCCATGTGCGGCATCGTCGGCTACGTCGGTCCCAGGCAGTGCGTCGAACTCATCGTGGGCGGGCTCCGCAAGCTGGAGTACCGCGGCTACGACTCGGCCGGCGTGGCGGCCCTCGGCACGGGCGGCCTGCAGGTCGAGCGGGCCAAGGGCAAGCTGCAGAACCTGGTCACCCGGCTCGTCACCCACCCGGTGGCCGGCACCACCGGCATCGGCCACACCCGCTGGGCCACCCACGGCCGCCCCTCCGACGAGAACGCCCACCCGCACGCCTACGGCGGCGTGGCGGTGGTCCACAACGGCATCATCGAGAACCACCTGCAGCTCCGCGCCGAGCTGGCGGCGCTCGGGCACCGCTTCTCCTCCGAGACCGACACCGAGATCGTGGCCCACCTGGTGGCCGCCGCGCAGCAGGCCGGCAGCCCCGACCTGGTCTCGGCGGTGCGCGCCGCGCTGGACCGGGTCCAGGGCACCTACGCCATCGCGGTGATCAGCGAGGCCTCGCCCGGCGAGATCGTGGCGGCCAAGAACGCCTCCCCGCTGGTCATCGGCTTCGGCGAGGGGGAGAACTTCCTGGCCTCCGACGTGCCGGCCATCCTGGAGCACACCCGGCTGGTGGTCTACCTGGAGGAGGGGGAGCTGGCGGTGCTCACGGCCGGCGGCGTGAGGATCTCGACGCTGGGCGGGGCGCCGGTGGAGCGCAAGCCCCGCAAGATCGAGTGGAGCGCGGTGGCGGCCCAGAAGGACGGCCACAAGCACTTCATGCACAAGGAGATCTTCGAGCAGCCCCGGGCGGTGGCCGACACGGTGCGCGGGCGGGCCTCGCTGGAGCAGGGCGACGTCCTGCTCGACGGCGTGGCGCTCGACGAGCCGTACGCCCGCTCGCTGGAGCGGCTCACCATCGTGGCCTGCGGCACCTCCTGGCACGCCGGCCTGGTGGGCCGCATCATGGTCGAGCAGCTGGCCCGCCTGCCGGTGGAGGTGGAGCTGGCCAGCGAGTTCCGCAACCGCGACCCGCTCGTCGGGCCGAAGGTCATGACGCTGGCCATCTCGCAGTCGGGCGAGACGGCCGACACGCTGGCGGCGGTCAAGGTGGCCAGGGCGCGCGGGGCGCGCGCCTTCGCCATCTGCAACGTGGTCGGCTCCGCCATCCCGCGCGAGTGCGACGGCGGCACCCTCTTCACCCGCGCCGGCCCCGAGATCGGCGTGGCCTCCACCAAGGCCTTCACCACCCAGCTGGCCGGGCTCTACCTGCTGGCCGTCAAGCTGGGCCGGCTGCGCGGCACGCTGACGCCGGAGGCGGGGCGCGAGCACCTCGAGGCGCTGCGCCACGTCCCCTCCTGGATGGAGCAGATGATCCGCCAGGAGGCGGCCGTCATGCCGGTGGCCAAGCGCTGCGCGGCGGCCCGCGACGTCCTCTTCCTCGGCCGCGGGGCCCAGTACCCGGTGGCGCTGGAGGGGGCGCTCAAGCTCAAGGAGATCTCCTACATCCACGCCGAGGGGTACGCCGCCGGCGAGATGAAGCACGGCCCCATCGCGCTCATCGACGAGGACCTCCCGGTGGTGGTGCTGGCCACGCGGGAGCCGGCCTACGAGAAGACGCTGGGCAACATGGAGGAGGTGCGGGCGCGCGGCGGCCAGGTCTACGCGGTGGTCTCGGAGGGGGACGTGCACGCCGCCAGCCTGGCCCAGGTGGCCCTCACCGTGCCGGCGGCCCCGCCGCTCCTCTCGCCGCTGCTCACCATCATCCCGCTCCAGTTCCTCGCCTACCACGTGGCCGACCTGAAGGGGACCGACGTGGACCAGCCGCGCAACCTGGCCAAGAGCGTGACCGTCGAGTAGCGGCCCGCCTCAGCGGCGCGCCGTCAGGTCCTTCACCAGCGCGCCGATGCCCGCCAGGAAGTGGCCGAAGAACTCCTCGAACCGGCCGAGCTCGTCCCGCGGGCCGGTGGGCGCCAGCGCCCCCACGTCGTACTCGCCGCCGGCCAGCCGCGCCCCCAGGTCCTCCAGCGAGGTGGTCATCCGGTCGAGCCGGGCGAAGACCAGCCGGTGCACCAGCGCCAGCAGGACCAGCGTCATGAGGATGGCCACCGCCAGCAGCGTGAGGAGGATGCCGGCGCGGGCGCGCGCCATGCCCTCGTGGAGCGCGCTGATGTCGTGCAGCACCACCACCGCGCCGACCTGCCGGCCGCGGGCGTCGCTCACCGGGACCAGGCCGCGGGCGCGGGTCCGCGCGCCGCGCGACACCTCGGGGAGGAGCCGCCCGCCGGACCGGGTCGCGCCGGGCTCGAGGTCGGCCAGGGCGGCCGGGGCGGCCCCGGTGTCGTCGACCACCACGAAGTCGGGGAAGGCGCCCCAGTCGTCGGGCCGGTGCTGGCGCGCCCGCATGGCCCCCCAGGCCTCCCGCTGCAGCAGCGGCTGGCCGGCGCCGTCCCGCTTCCAGACCACCAGGGCGTAGTCGTCGCCGGTCTGGGCGCGCAGGCGCGACAGGAACCGACCGAGGTCCTCGCCGAGCTCGAGATAGCCGACGACCCGGCCGCCCACCAGCCAGGGCTCGACCACCCGCAGCGCGAAGGAGGTGGCCCCCAGCTCCTTGCCGGCGGCCGCGGCGCCGGTCTCGGCGGCGCCGGCCAGGGTGGCCAGCGCCACCGGCTCGCCGAGGACGGCGGGCTGGTGGACGCGGACGAAGCTGGACAGGTCCGGGAGGTAGACGTTGAGGTGGGTGGCGCCGTGCGTCTGCTCGAGGCCTCGCAGGATGGGCGCCGCCACCGCCAGGAGCCGCTCCCGGTCCCGCGCCCGGAGCGCCTCCACCAGCCCGGGTTGGCTGGTCAGGGCGCGCAGCGCGGCGTCCAGCTTCTCCACGTCGGCCCGCTCCATGGCGCCGAGCCCGGAGGAGGCCGCGTCCAGCGCCTCCTCGGCCGAGTAGCGGATCGCCCGCTCCGAAGCCACCCCCACCAGCGCGGCCGTGATCCCGGCCAGCGCCAGCATGCAGGCGCCGATGGCCAGGATGAGCTTCTGCTTGATGGACATGCGCGATCCCAGGTGCGGGCCCCCGGCCCGGCTCCCGAGGATGGCAGGTCCGCTCAGCCAGGCCCTGCGGCATCGAGCCGCGCCGCCAGCCAGCGCGCCAGCGCCCACCCCGGCGCCCCGGCCTGGAGCGCCCAGCCCAGCGCCGCGATGCTCCCTCCGATGGCGGGGGCCCGCGCCCGCAGCCCGAGCATCCCCAGCATGTTCCACCAGTCGTGCGCGTCGGCGTCGGCCGCCAGGAGCGGCAGCAGCCGGGCCTGGCCGTCGCCGGCGTAGGTCCCCACGTTGACCAGGTTCAGCCCGAGCCAGACCAGCGCCACCGCGAAGGAGGCGGGCTGGCGGCGCGCCGCGAAGGCGGCCGCCGCGGCCGCCGGCACCGCGAGCTGGGCCAGCGTCCCGCCCAGGAACATGAGGAAGCGCCAGCCGAGGAGGCCGAAGATCGGGTGGCCCGCCTCGTGGACCAGGAGATCGAAGCCGTCCACCACGGCGGCCAGGACGCCGTGGGTGCGCTGGGAGTCGGCCAGCAGCGTGGCGCCGGCCACCAGCGCGAGCACGGCCGGGCCGGAGGGCGGGGGGAAGGGGTCGCGCCACGAGGCCACCGGGAGACTCTACACGCGGACGCCCCGCAACGAGGGTTGCGCGGCGCCGCCGGCCGGTGAAGATCCGGGGTGGGGGCGGCCGCACCGGCCGCGCCCGCGACGCCGATGACCGCCACGACACGCACGCCCGCCGGCCTCGCCCCCGGCTTCCTGGTCGCCTCGCCGAGCCTCGGCGATCCCAACTTCGACGGCTCGCTGGTCCTGATGGCGGAGCACCACGGCGAGGGCGCGCTCGGCTTCGTGGTCAACCGGCCCGGCCCCATCTCGGTGGCCGACGTGCTGCGCGGCCTGGACGGCGGCCTGGCCGAGGCGGCCGGGGCGGCCGGCCGGCTCGAGGGGCAGGTGCTGGTGGGCGGGCCGGTCTCGCCGGAGCGGCTCTGGATCCTGCACCGGCCCGGCCTGGCCCCGGCCGACGAGGGCGCGGTCCTCGTCGGCGACGGGCTGGCGCTGGGCGGCTCCAGGGAGCTGCTGGAGGCGCTGGTGCGCCAGCCGGCCGCCGGCCCCTTCCTGCTCCTGCTCGGCTACGCGGGCTGGGCGCCCATGCAGGTGGAGCAGGAGGTCTCCTCCGGCGCCTGGCTGCCGCTCCCCCTCCACCAGGACCTGGTCTTCGACGTCCCCACCGGGGAGCGCTGGGACACGGCGGTGCGCCGGCTCGGCCTCACGCCCGGCGGCTTCATGGTGGGCGGCGGCGGGGCGCGGGCGTAGCATCCGGGCGGCCGCGCCGGCGCGCCACCACCCGGGAGCACGCATGGACCCACGCCTCGACCCGACCCGCACCGTCCGCGCGCCCCGCGGCGCCCGGCTGAGCTGCCGGAGCTGGCTCACCGAGGCGGCCTACCGGATGCTGCAGAACAACCTGGACCCCGAGGTGGCGGAGCACCCGCAGGCGCTGGTGGTCTACGGCGGCATCGGCCGGGCGGCGCGCGACTGGGCCTGCTTCGACGAGATCCTGGCGGTCCTGCGCCGGCTCGGCGACGACGAGACGCTGCTGGTCCAGAGCGGCAAGCCGGTGGGCGTCTTCCGCACCCACCCCGACGCGCCGCGCGTGCTCCTCGCCAACTCCAACCTGGTGCCGCGCTGGGCCACCTGGGAGCACTTCCACGAGCTCGACCGGAAGGGGCTCATGATGTACGGCCAGATGACGGCCGGCTCCTGGATCTACATCGGCAGCCAGGGGATCGTGCAGGGCACCTACGAGACCTTCTGCGCGGCGGCCGAGCAGCACTTCGGCGGCCGGGCCGCCGGCCGCTGGATCCTCACGGGCGGCCTGGGCGGCATGGGCGGGGCGCAGCCGCTGGCCGCCACCATGGCCGGCTTCTCCATGATCGCGGTGGAGTGCGACCCCACCCGGATCGAGAAGCGGCTCGCGACCCGCTACCTGGATCGGCGCGCCGCCTCCCTCGACGAGGCCCTGGCGCTGCTGGAGGAGGCGAAGCGGGCCGGCCGGCCCGTCTCGGTGGGGCTGCCCGGCAACGCCGCCGACGTCTTCGGCGAGGTGGCGCGGCGCGGGCTCGTGCCGGACCTCGTCACCGACCAGACCAGCGCCCACGACCCGGTGAACGGCTACCTGCCGCAGGGCTGGACGCTGGCGCGCTGGCGCGCGGCGCGGGAGGAGGCGCCGGCCTCGGTGGTGGGGCCGGCCATGGCCTCCATGGCGGCGCAGGTGCGGGCCATGCTGGCGCTGCGGCGGGCCGGGGCCCACGTCTTCGACTACGGGAACAACCTCCGCCAGATGGCCAAGGAGGCCGGCGTGGCCGAGGCCTTCGACTTCCCGGGCTTCGTGCCGGCCTACGTGCGGCCGCTCTTCTGCGAGGGGAAGGGGCCGTTCCGCTGGGTGGCCCTCTCCGGCGACCCGGCCGACATCGCCAGGACCGACGCGGAGGTGAAGCGGCTCATCCCGGACGACCCGCACCTGCACGGCTGGCTCGACCTGGCGCGCGAGCGGATCGCCTTCCAGGGGCTGCCGGCGCGCATCTGCTGGGTGGGGCTGAGGGACCGGGCGCGCCTCGGCCTGGCCTTCAACGCGCTGGTGGCCCGCGGCGAGGTCGCGGCCCCCATCGTCATCGGGCGGGATCACCTCGACACCGGCTCGGTGGCCTCGCCCAACCGCGAGACCGAGGGGATGCGCGACGGCTCCGACGCCGTCTCCGACTGGCCGCTCCTCAACGCCCTCCTCAACACCGCCGGCGGCGCCACCTGGGTCTCGCTGCACCACGGCGGCGGGGTGGGCATGGGCTTCTCGCAGCACGCCGGCGTGGTCGTCGTGGCCGACGGGACCGAGGCGGCGGCGCGCCGGCTGGCGCGGGTGCTCTGGAACGACCCGGCCTCGGGGGTGATGCGCCACGCCGACGCCGGGTACGAGCTGGCGATGGAGACGGCGAGGGGGTGCAGCCTCGACCTCCCCATGCTGGCCGGCGCCCCCCCGGCGGCGCCGCCTGGGCCGGCCGGCGCCC
>JAJYAW010000182.1 GCA_021779335.1 Myxococcales bacterium
GGTGGCGCCCGGGGGCGGCTTCGTGGCGCCGGGCGACCGGGTCCGGCCGCTCCGGCTGGCGTCGCCGGGGCCGGGCGCGGCGACGGGGGACGGCCGTGCCCTTTGAGCTCTTCGTGGCCCTGCGCTTCCTGCGCGAGGGGCGCGCCCAGACGGCGCTCATCCTGGCCGGCACCACCGTCGGCGTGGCCGTCATCATCTTCCTCTCGGCGCTCATCACGGGGCTGCAGACCACCCTGGTCGACCTGACGCTCTCCTCGCAGGCCCACGTCGTCCTGAAGCGGCCGGACCGGGTGACGCGGGTGGAGCCGCCGCCCGGCGGCGAGGCGGTGGTGGCGCGGGTGGAGAAGGTGCCGGAGCGCGAGAAGTCGATCGAGCAGTGGCCCGCGGTGCTGGCGCAGGTGCGGGCCACCGCGGGGGTGGTGGCGGCCACCCCCACCGCCGCCGGCTCGGCCTTCGCCACCCGCGGCGAGCTGTCCCGCTCGGTGGCGCTGCGGGGGCTCGATCCGCTCACCTTCGACTCGGTCGTCCGGCTCGACGACAAGATGGTGGCCGGCCGCTTCCACGTGGAGGGGACGGAGGCGGTCATCGGCACGGTGCTGGCCCGCGACCTCGGCCTGGAGGTCGGCGACAAGCTCCGGCTCACCACGGCGCAGGACCGGGGCGACGTCTTCACCGTGAGCGGCATCTTCGACGTGGGCAACCGGGACGTGAACCAGCGCTGGGTGCTGGTCTCGCTGCGGCAGGCGCAGACCCTGCTCGACCTCTCCGGCGGCATCACCACCATCGAGGCCAAGGTGGCGGACGTCTTCGGCGCCGAGGCCACCGCCCGGGTCCTCGGGGCGGCCACCGGCCTGAGCGCCGACAGCTGGATGCGGCTCAACCAGCAGCTCCTCTCCGGGCTGCAGGCCCAGAGCTCCTCCTCGGCGATGATCCAGACCTTCGTCGTCATCGCGGTGGCGCTGGGCATCGCCTCGGTGCTGGGCGTCTCGGTCATCCAGAAGCGCGGGGAGATCGGCATCCTCAAGGCCACCGGCACGTCCACCGGCACCATCAAGCGCATCTTCCTCATCCAGGGGGCCATCGTGGGGCTGGTGGGCTCGAGCGCCGGCGGCCTCATCGGCGCCGGCCTCTCCGCCTTCTTCGCCCACGCGGTGAAGAACCCCTACGGCGACTCGCTCTTCCCGGTGGCGCTCTCGCCGGGCCTCTTCCTGGGCGCCTCGGCGGTGGCGCTGGCGACCGGCCTGGCCTCGGCCTGGTGGCCGGCCCGCCACGCCGCCCGGCTCGACCCGGCCACGGTGATCCGCCATGGCTGAGCCCGCGGCCGCGGCGGCGGCGCCCGCCGGCCCCGTGCTGCGCCTGGAGGGGCTCGTCAAGGACTACGGCGGCGGCGAGGCGCGGACCCGCGCGCTCCACGGCGTGGACCTGGCGGTGGGGCGCGGCGAGTTCACCGCCCTCATCGGCCCCTCCGGCTCGGGCAAGTCGACGCTCCTCAACCTCATCGGCCTGCTGGACCGGCCCACCGCCGGCCGGGTGGTGCTGGACGGCCAGGACACCGGCCTGCTGGACGACGACGGCCTGACCCGCTGCCGGGGCCGGGCGGTGGGGTTCGTCTTCCAGTTCCACCACCTCCTGCCGGAGTTCAGCGCCCTGGAGAACGTCATGCTCCCCATGATGGCGGCGCGCGGCCGGCAGACGCCGGACATGGCCGAGTGCGCCGGCGCGCTGCTCGGGCAGGTGGGGCTGGGCGAGCTCCTGCACCGGCGCGCCAACCTCCTCTCGGGCGGCCAGCAGCAGCGGGTGGCCGTGGCCCGGGCCCTGGCCATGGCGCCCCGCGTGGTGCTGGCGGACGAGCCGACCGGCAACCTCGACACCAGGAGCGCCGACGCCCTCTTCGCCCTGCTGCGGCAGGTCAACGTGAGGGCCGGGGTCACCTTCCTGGTGGTGACGCACGACCCCCGGCTGGCGGCCCGCTGCGACCGGATCGTGGAGCTGGTGGACGGGCGCGTCGTCTCCGACCGCCCCAACCGGAGGGAGGGATCATGAGCACCTCACCGGCGCTGCGCGCCGCCGCCCGGCGGGCCGTCCGCCTCCCCGAGGCCGCCCTGCAGGCCGAGTGCGAGGAGGAGTTCTTCACCGCCGGCGGCCCGGGCGGCCAGCACCGCAACAAGACCGAGAGCGGCGTGCGGCTCACCCACCGGCCCACCGGCGTGACGGTGAGCGCCACCGAGCGGCGCAGCCAGGCGCAGAACCGGGGCGCGGCGCTGGCGCGGCTGCGGGAGCGGCTGGCGGCGCTGGGGGTGGAGCCCAAGGTGCGCCGCCCCACCCGCCCCACCCGCGGCTCGAAGGAGCGGCGGCTCGGCGAGAAGAAGCACCGCGCTGCGCGCAAGGCGGCCCGGAGCGGCCTCGAGTAGGCCGGGGGCCGCGCCGCGGTCAGGCGATCTGCGAGGCCAGCGGCACGGCCTGCGCCAGGCCCGCCAGGACCAGGCGGTCCACCGCGGCCTTCACCTCGGCCGGCTCGATGCCGGTGTCCTCGAGGGCGCGGCTGAGCTCGTTGAGCCCCTTCTTCTGGCCGCGCAGCTCCACCAGCAGCACGCCGTCGCCGAGCTGCACCCGCAGCGGCTCGGCCCAGGCGGCCAGCGCCGTCTGCAGCGCGGCGCGGCCGCTCGAGCGGGCGCCGTTGACGGCGTCGCGGTGGGCCAGCTCGGCCGCCTCGCCGGCGGGGGAGAGGGTGAACTTCTGGCCGCGGGGCCAGCGCTTGGGCGTGCTCGTGACGGGGGCGGAGCCGGTCTGCATCGGGGCGCGATGTATCCCCCCGAACGAGGTGGCGAGTCAACCCACCCCCGGGGCGCCCCTAGCAGCCGCCGCCGCCCTCGTTCCAGGCGAACAGCCCCTCGCGCCCCAGCACCCGCTGCACCTCGATGCGGAGGCCCGGCAGGAGGTGGCGCAGCCGGGCCTCGATCACGAACGGGACGCCGCTCGCCATCACCGTGAGGTCTCGCTCTTCGTCGGCCGTCTCATCCAGAGACAGTTGGTAGCTGTAGCCGCCTCAACCACGCCCGACGTGGACGCGGATGAACCGGCCCGGCCCGGCCGCCAGGTGCCCGGCCAGCAGGACGCGCGCCGGCTCGGTGATGGTGATCTCGTCGGTGGGGTCCACGCTCATGCTCCCTGGGAGCCCGGGCCGGGCCGGGGGGTTCGCGGCGCCCCCCGGGCGCGGCTCAGGTCCCGACGCGCAGCAGCGTGAGGACGGGCCGGTCCGGATCGAACTCGCCGGTCAGGTCCACCTCGCACTGGATCATCCAGTCCACCTCGCCGGCCTCGTCGACGATCCGCTGCACCGCCTCCCAGCGGCGCGGCGCGCGCTCCTGGACGAAGGTCTGGTGCGGCCGGCGCGCCGCCGGCGTCACGTCGATGCGCGGGTGGGCCGCGAAGTACGGGGCCAGCTCCGCCTCCAGCCGCGCCGGCGTCCAGCCCTCGTCGGTGCCCTGCTCGCGGAGGGCGGCGGCCGCGCCCTCCCAGTCCTTCCGGGCCAGCGCGGTGAGCAGGCGGTGGAGCTCGGTGCGGAGGCGCGCCGCGAAGGCGCGGGCGTCGGCCCAGATGGGGGGCGGGCCGACGGGGCGCACCGGCGCCTCGAGCGGGGCGGCCTGGTAGGCCGGGTCCCGCAGCCGCTCCCACTCGTCGAGCAGCGACGAGTCCACCCCCCGCACGGTGGTGCGCAGGAAGGCGATGACGTCGTCCGTCACCTCGTCGCGGTAGCCCTCCGGCACCGTCTGCACCAGCGTCTTGTAGCTCTCCGAGAGGTAGCGCAGCAGCAGCCCCTCGCTCCGCTGCAGCTCGTACTCGCGCACGTAGTCGGCGAAGCTCATGAACCGCTCCACCATCTCCCTGGCCACGCTCTTGGGCCGGATGTTCTCGGTGCCCACCCAGGGGTGCTTGTCGGCGAACTCGTTGAAGGTGGCGTAGACGAAGTCCCGGTTGGGCTTGGGGTACTCCACCTCCTCCAGCAGCTTCATGCGCTCCTCGTACTCGATCCCCTCCGACTTCATCCGGTTGACCGCCTCGCCGCGGGCCCGGTCGAGCTGCTTCCACAGGACCTGCTCCGGGTTCTCCTGGATCGACTCGACCATGGAGAGGAGGTCGAGCGCGTAGGTCTCCGAGTCCCTGGGGAGCTTCGGCAGCGTGTCGAGCAGGTAGAGCGAGAGGGTGTGGAAGAGCGAGAAGTCGCGCTGCAGGCCGGGCGCCGGGCGCAGGTAGGCGCCGCGGTACCCCTCGACGCGCTCCAGCCGCACCAGCCCGGCGCCCCGCAGCGTGCGCAGCCGCTGCGCCGCCGCCACCCGGTGGCGGTGCTTCAGCACGTCGGTGCCGTGGGAGCGGGCCACGAGCCGAACCAGCCGGCCGTAGCCGCCGCCCACCTCGGTGGTCTCGCTCTGCAGCAGGTTGACCAGCAGGGCGAAGGAGGGCTCGAAGCGGCTCTGCAGCGGCTCCGGCTCCTTCACCTGCAGCCGCTCGAAGGTCTGGCGGTCGAAGTGGACGTAGCCCTTGGTGGGCGGCTGCTTCTTGACCACCTTCTTGCCGGCCCGCTCCTTCTCGGCCAGCCGCTTGTTCTCGATGACGTGCTCGGGGGCCTGCGCCAGCACGTAGCCGCGCTCGTCGAAGCCCTTGCGCCCCGCCCGCCCGGCGATCTGGTGGAAGTCGCGGGCCGGCAGGACCACGGTCTTCTCGCCGTCGAACTTGCAGAGCTGCGTGAAGAGCACGGTGCGGATGGGCACGTTGACGCCCATGCCCAGCGTGTCGGTGCCGGAGACCACCTTGAGCAGCCCCTGCTGGGCCAGCTTCTCCACCAGCAGCCGGTAGCGCGGGAGCAGCCCGGCGTGGTGCAGCCCCACGCCGTGGCGCAGGAAGCGCTGCAGCTCCTTGCCGTAGGGCGACTCGAAGCGCACGCCGTCGAGCGCCTGCTTGATGGCCTCCTTCTCCTCCTTCGACGAGAAGGTGGCGCTCATCAGGTTCTGGGCCTGCTCGGCGGCGGCCCGCTGGGTGAAGTTGACCAGGTAGACCGGCGCCCGGTTCGACTCGACCAGGTCCTGCAGCGTCTCGTGGAGCGGCGTCTCGCGCCACTCGTAGTCGAGCGGGACGGGGCGGGCCGCGCTGCGCACCGCCGCCACCGGTCGCCCGGTCACCTCCGCGAGCGAGGCCTCCACCGCGGTCGTGTCGCCCAGCGTGGCCGACATGAGCAGGAAGGTGGCCCTCTCCATGGAGAGGAGCGGCACCTGCCAGGCCACCCCGCGGTCCCGGTCGCCGTAGTAGTGGAACTCGTCCATGACCACCGCGTCGTCGCGCCGCGCCTGCTCGCGCACCGCCACGTTCATGAGGATCTCGGCGGTGCAGCAGAGGATGGGGGCGTCGCGGTTGACGGCCCCGTCGCCGGTCATCATGCCGACGCGCTCGGGGCCGAAGAGGCGGCACAGGTCGAAGAACTTCTCGTTGACCAGCGCCTTGATGGGGCAGGTGTAGAAGCTGCGCCGCCCGGCCGCCAGCGCCTGGAAGTGCATGAAGGTGGCCACCAGCGACTTGCCCGAGCCGGTGGGCGTGGCCAGCACCAGGTGCTTGCCGTCGAGGAGGTGGAGGATGGCCTCCTCCTGGTGCGGGTAGAGCGTCAGCCCGGCCCCGCTGGCCCAGCCCACGAAGCGGTCCAGCACGGCGTCGGGGGCCAGCACCTGGCCCGGCGCGGGGAGCAGGGCGGCCAGCGGTTCGTCGCGGTCGGGCGTCGTCATGGGCGGCGGCAAGGTACCGCGCGCCGGCGCCCGGCGGTAGGGGCGCGGCCTACTCGAGGACGACGGCCTCGACGCGCCGGTTGCGGGCGCGGCAGGCGAGCGAGTCCTCGGCGCAGACGGGCCCGCCGGCGCTCAGCGAGCGGACCGTGATCCGCTCCGGGGCCACGCCGCGCTCGCGCAGTCGGCGCGCGGCGGCCGCCGCCCGCTGGGCGCCCAGCCACTCGTTGTACGCGGCCGGGCCCAGGCTGTCGGTGTGCCCCTCCAGCCGGACGGCGCGGCCGGCGGCGGCCAGGCAGGCGGCGAAGCGGTCGAGCGCGCCCTCGCCCTCGGCGGTCAGGGTGGCCTGGGCGAAGGCGAAGCGGACCGGCTGCAGCGCGCAGGTCGCCGGGGCGGCCGGGGCGGCGGCGGGC
>JAJYAW010000183.1 GCA_021779335.1 Myxococcales bacterium
CCGGGCGCCTCGTCGCGGAGGCGGGGCCGGTCGAAGCTGGCGTGGAGCAGCACGGGCAGGAGGCGCGCCGCCCGCGCGGCGCGCGGGGCCACCACCGCCGGGAGGAGCCGCAGCCTCCAGCGGACCAGGGCGGTCAGCTCGCGCCGCTGCGTCGCCAGCGCGGCGGCGCCGCCCGGCGGCGGGGGGCTGAGCGTCCCGAGCTCCATGGCCTACTTCAGGTAGTTGAGGAGCGTGAACTGGAAGCTGGAGGAGGTGGCGGTGAGCGACGCCTGGAGGGCCCGCTGCGCCAGGGCGAGATCGGTGTTGGCCTGGATGGCGTCGGCGTCGACGAGGTGCGAGATCTGCGTCCTGGCGCCGTCGCGGACCGACTGGCTGGCGGTGACGGCGGCGTCGAATGCGTTCATGTCGGCGCCGACCTGGGCCCGGGCCGCCGAGACCTGGGAGGTGGCCGTGTCGAGCGGCGTCAGCGTGGCGGCCACGCCGGCCTGATCGTTGGCCTGCAGCGCGGTCTGCAGGCTGCCCAGCGTGGCGAAGAGGTCCACCCCGCCGCCCGCGCCCTTGAAGGCCACGTCGGCCCGCACGCTGGCGTCCTGCAGCACGCCCGGCGCGATCTCGACCTGCTTGACGCCGGCGTCGCCAAGGTAGTTGCCGGCGCTGTCGAAGGGGGGCGTGCCGTCGAGCGTCCCGCCCATGAGGTGGTGGCCGTCCACCTTGGCGTTGAGGGAGGCGATCATGGCCGACTGGAGCGACTTGACCTCCTCGGCGGCGCCGGCGCGCTGCGCCGCGGTGTAGCCGCCGCTGGCGAACTGGACCGCGATCTCGCGGACCCGGGCCAGGGCGTTGGTGACGTCGTTGAGGCTGCCGTCGGCCGCCGCCAGCTCGTCGCTGGACCGCTGCGCCGCCGTGCCGATGGCGTCGGCGCGGGCCTGGACGGCGCTGGCCTGGGTCACCAGCCCCGCCGCCACCGGGTCGTCGCCCGGGTGGGACACCCGCAGGCCGGTCGAGGCGATGGTCATCGACGCCTCGAGCCTGGAGCGGGCCGCGTCGCTGTTCTGCACCGCGCTCAGGAACAGCATGCCGTCGGTCACGCGCATGGGCCCTCCTAGGTCTTCAGCGACATCAGGGTGTCCAGCATATCGCTGGCGGTCTGGATGACGCGGCTGACGGCCTGGTAGCCGCGCTGGGCCTTCTGGAGCGCGATGAGCTCGTCGTCGATGGAGACCCCGCTGGCGGCGTCGCGCATCGTCAGGAGGTTGTCGTGCATGGCCTTGTCGTGCGCGGCGACGGCCGAGGCGGCGCTGGCGGCGCTCCCGAAGTCGCTGGTGAGCTTGGCCAGGCCGTCGGCGGCGGAGAGGCCGCCGGAGACGGCGGCCTGCTCGGTGGCCACCAGCCGCTGCAGGTTGGTGGCGTCGCCGGGGGCCGAGGAGGTCGGGCCGGTGGCGGCCCCGGCGGCGGCCAGCCGGCGAGGATCGGCCAGGACGGCGGCGTTGATGGCGATGGCGCCGGCCGCGCCGGCCTGGGCCGGGCCCATGGAGAAGAGCGGGTCGCCGGTGGTGCCGTCGAGGCCGAAGCCGGCCTGGTGGACGGCGTTGACGGCGCTGCCGAGCCCCCAGGCCAGGGCGTCGAGGCCGTCGACGGCGCCCTGGAGCGCCCCGTCGCGGGCCGCCAGCGTCCCACCCAGCTGGCCGCCCATGCCGGTGAAGGCCTGGACGCTGCCGGCCGGGCCGGCCAGGGTGAGCCGGAGGTGGCCGGCGTTGGCGGTGTCCACCTGGGTGCCGAGCGTGCTCGCGGAGAGGCCGGAGACGAGCGCGGCGCCGCCCGGCAGGAAGAGGGAGACGTCGCCGCTGGAGGTGGGGACCGGGGAGACGCCGGTCAGCTCGGCCAGCCGATCGACCGCCTTCTGGCGCGCGTCGAGCAGGTCGTTGGGCTGCGCGCCGCCGGCGCTGGCGGTCCGGATCTGGCCGTTCAGGTCGGCCACCTGCTTGGCCAGGGCGTTGACCTCCGTGACGGAGCCGGCCAGCTCCGCGTCGGCGCCGCTGCGGGCGGCCTCCAGGCCGGCGCGCGTCGTCTGGAAGGAGGTGGCCAGGGCGCGGGTGGCGGACACCACCGCCTGCCGCGTGCCCGGGTCGGAGGGGTTCTGGGCCATGGCCCGCAGCGCCGCGTAGAAGTCGTTGAGCACGTCGCCGAGGCCGCCGGCGGCCGCGGGGTCGAGGGCGCTGACCGCGCCGAGCTGCGACGAGGTGGCCGCCGACTGGGCCGAGAGGCCGAGCTGGGCCGGGATCTGCGCCTCCAGGAAGCGGTCGCGGACCTGGGTGACGGTCTGCAGCTGGGCGCCCCGGCCGATCCAGGCGTTGCCGACGTAGTCGGCGGGGAGCGTGGCCTCGAGCACGGCCGTCTGGCGGGCGTAGCCCGGCGTGTTGGCGTTCTGGATGTTGTTCGAGGAGGTGGAGGCGAGAGCCTGCTGGGCGGCCAGGCTCGTCGCCCCCTGGTTCAGGATGGCGAGGAGATCGGACATGGCGGCCTAGACCTTGGAGGAGCGCGAGGTGAGTGACGTGAGCGGCGTCGCCGCGGCCCGCAGCCCGCGCCGGTCGTAGGCGGCCGGGGTCGGGTTGAGCGCCGTCAGGTAGCCCTGGACGCAGGCCAGGGCCCGCCCGGCCAGCATGAGGTTGAGCCGGTCGAGCTCGGCGAGGGCGCCGGCCAGGGAGCGGATGTCGGCCAGGGTGCGGGCCAGCTCGGCCGCCCCCTCGGGCGACCTGCCGGAGAGGCGGTGCAGGGTGACCTCGGACAGCCCCATGGCGGCGGCGGCCCGCGACAGGGCGCCGGCCAGCGCCGTCTCGAGGCGGGCCACCTCGGCGTTGAACCCGGCGCGGGCGGCGGCGCCCGCGAAGAGCCGGTCGGAGTCGAGGGTCCTCAGGACCTCCCGCTCGCGCTGGGCGCGCTCCACCTCCGACTCCAGGGCGCGCCGCAGCTCGTGCGCGGTCGCGAGGGCTTCCTCGAGCATGACATCCTCCGGCTCACGTCATCAGCGCTTCAGCAGCGCCTGAATTGTCGCCGTGAGCTCGGCGTCATCGAGGATGCGCTGCGCGATCCGATTCGGATCCGGCTTGAAGGCGCCTTGGCGGACGGCCGCCTCGATCGCCTCCAGCCGCACGGTCCGGTCGCTGCCGGCCTGCTGCCGTGCCGCCTGCGCTGCAGCCGCCACCTGGGCCCTGACCTCGGTGCTCACCTTGTCCGACGTGCTGGCGGACGAGGCGGGCGCCTCGGTCTTCTTCTTCGGCTCCGGTGGACGGTTTGCCTCGATGCCTCTCAGCTCACTGGCGTCCTTGACCTTCATGGCTTCCTCCGGTGGTCAGGGTCCGCTCCCATGCGACCCTTCGGCACGGAGGCCGTACTTCTTAAGCACTCGACTCGGATCGATCGGTCTCCCGGCCAGGCGCACCTCGAAGTGGAGGTGTGGCCCGGTCGACCGCCCGGATGAACCCACCGTAGCGATCTCCTGCCCCGGTTCTACGAAATCACCTTTGGAAACAAAGATGTCCGTCGCGTGGCCGTAGAGGGTGACCAGGCCGTTGCCGTGGTCGACCTCGACCGCGTTGCCATATCCGCCCTTCGGCCCCGCCCAGACGACTACACCTCGGGCTGGCACCCTGATGGGGGTCCCCGCGGGTGCGCCGACGTCCAGGCCATCGTGGGTCGACTCGCCCCCGGTGATGGGATCGCGGCGGGCGCCATAGCCGCTCGTGATCCGGCCGGCCACCGGGAGCGACATCACCTCGAGCGCGTTGGCGAGCGACCGAGACCCCCCGGATGGGGCGTGGGCGAGCGCCGAGGGCAGTGGTGACGGTGCGGCGGACACGGCCCGCGACGCCGCCGCGCCCGGGGTGAGCGAGCGGGCGAGCTGATCGGCGATGCCCAGGGCGCCGCTGCCGGCCACGGCGTCGGCGAGGGTGGAGGCGAAGAGGTCGGCCCGGATGGCCGAGCCGGCCGACTCGCCGCCGCCGTAGGCGTGGCTGGAGGCGAGGACCTGCTTGACCAGCATCGCCTCGAGCGCCCGCGACGCCTCGGCGAGGCGCGGATCGACGGCGCCCGGCGCCGCGCTCGGGGCGGGCAGGTTCACTCGAGCACCTCCAGCTCCGCGTCGAGCGCGCCGGCGACCTTCATGGCCTCGAGCACCGAGATGAGGTCGCGCGGGCCGGCGCCGAGCGTCGACAGGGCCTTGGCCAGCTCCTCCACGGTGGTGGTGGCCGGCAGCGCCACGGTCCCGCCGGCGCCCTCGCTGGCGGAGGCCCGGTCGAGCGTGCCCTGGACCGTGCTCCCCTGGCCGAAGGGGTTGGGCTGGGAGAAGACCGGCCGGCTCTGGATGCGCACCTGCAGGCCGCCGTGGCTGACCGCCACCGGGCGGATGCGGACGCCCTCGCCGGCCACCACCGTCCCGGTCCGCTCCGAGACCACCACGCGGGCGCGGTGGTCGACCTGCACCTCGAGCGCCTCGAGCGTGGCGAGGAAGCCCACCGGGTCCGCCTTCTGCGCCTCGGGCAGGGTGAGGACCACGCCGGCCGCGTCGACCGCCTTGGCGGTGCCGGGGCCGATCTTCTGGTTCACCGCGGCGGCGAGGCGGCTCGCCGTGGTGAGGTCCGGCCGGCGCAGCGCCAGGGTCATGGGGCTGGCGGCCAGGTCCACCGCGAGCGTGCGCTCCACGGTGGCGCCGCCCGGCACGCGCCCGGAGGTCGGGGTGTTCTTCTGCAGCGCGGCGCCGCCGAAGCCGACGTCGTAGCCGGCCACCTGCACCGGCCCCTGGCCGACGGCGTAGACCTTGCCGTCCCCGCCGGAGAGCGGCGTCACCAGCAGCACGCCGCCGGCGATGGAGCGGGCGTTGCCCATCGAGGAGACGGCGATGTCGATGCGCGTCCCGGGGCGCGCGAAGGGCGGCAGCTTGGCCGTGACCATCACGGCGGCGACGTTGCGGGCCTGGACGTCCTTGGGATCGATGCGGATGCCGAGGCGGCCCAGCATCCCGGCGATGGACTGCTGGGTGAAGAGGATGCGCTCGGTGTCGCCGGTGCCGGCCAGCCCGACCACCAGGCCGTAGCCGTAGAGCGCGTTCTCCCGCACCCCCACCACGTCGGCGATGTCCTTGACGCGCGCGGCGCGGGCCGCCGCGGGCGCGAGCAGGGCGACCAGGGCGACCAGGGCGAGCAGGGCGGCGAGGCGGGAGCGGGCGGGGAAGCGGGCCATGGGCGCCTCTAGAACGGCCAGATCCAGGAGAAGAACTGGGACAGGAAGCCCTGCTTCTGGTTGTCGGTGATGACGCCGCGTCCCGTGAACTCGACCTCGGCCTCGGCCACCACCGAGCTCTTCACGCTGTTCTGCTGGTCGATGTCGATGGGGCGGACCACGCCGGAGAGGTAGAAGTGCTGCTCCTCGGCGTTGACCAGCACCACCCGGTGCCCCTCGATGTAGAGGTTGCCGTTGGGCAGCACCTTCTTCACGACGCACGGGACCGTGGCGGTGAGCTGCTCGGTCCGGGCGGTCGAGCCGCTGCCCTTGAAGGTGGTGTCGACGCCGCCGTTCAGGCCGTACGACATCTGGGTCGCCTTGAGCAGCGCCGTCAACGCCGCGTTGGTGTGGCTGGAGCGGGTGATGTCGGTGTCGGCGGAGCGCTTGGCGTCGGCGATCTCCTCCACCTTCACCACCACCAGGTCGTTCTCGCGGAGCGCGCGGGCGTCGGTGTAGAGGTTCGAGGCCGAGAGCCCCTCGCGGAACAGGCTGCCCTGGGTCCCGGCCTCGGCGCCCGGCGGCACCGCCTCGGACACCGGGACGGGCCGGGTCTTGGGGACGTAGGGGGCGACGTGGGCGGCGCCGCCGCAGGCGGTGAGGGCCAGCGCGAGGAGCGCGGCGAGCGCTGGGCGCGGGGCGGGCGTGCTCACGGGGCCTCCACCAGGAGGTGGCCGTCCACGAAGCGCCCCTCGACGCGCCGGCCCGACGGGAGCCGCGCGCAGGAGCGGCCGCGCGGGCAGGGGACGGCGCGCCCGGCCTGCTCCACCGAGAGCGCCCCGGAGCGCAGCACGACCAGGACCGGTGCTCCCGGGGCGGGGCCGGTGCGGAAGTCGTCCTCGTCGAGCACGGCCCCGGCGGGCAGGCTGCGGGCGGCCGCGGCGCCGGCCGGCTC
>JAJYAW010000184.1 GCA_021779335.1 Myxococcales bacterium
CGGGTTGAACGGTCCGGGCGCAGCGGCGGGCGGCGGGCGCTTCTCTCTCTTCCCCATGGCGCCGGCAGTCTGGCACGGCGCGCCGCCGGCCGCGAAGCCGTGCGGCCGCGAAGCCGTGCGGCCGGACGAGCCGTGCGGCCGGCTCACCCGCGTCCGGCCAGGAGGTCCTGGACGCGGATGGCGAGCGCCGCGGCCACCCGCTCCATGGTGTCGAGCCTGGGCCGATGGCGGCAGGCCTCGATGCGCGAGTAGTTGGAGGGCGCCATGCCAGCCGCCGCTGCGGCCTCCTGGACGCTTCGACCGACGGCCAGCCGGCGCGCCCGGACCAGCGCACCGAACCGCTCCGGGCTTGCGGCCGCGCGCTCGGTCGCCTCGCGGAAGGCCGGATCGCACGCCGCCAGGAGCCGGCTGGTGGTCACGTCCACCAGCTCGCCCGCACCGGTCGCGAGCACCACGACCCGCCCCTCGTGATCCGGCGTCGCGAAGAGCCCCGGCGCTGCGAAGCCCAGCGTGGTGAGCTCGACCTGGTAGGACGGCCCCCAGCGGAGGCGGAACTCGAGGATCCTGCCGCCGGGCAGGAGCCAGGCGGCCGCCAGGTCGAGCCCGCCAGGCAGGTCCCAGTGCTGCACGTCCGTGGACGTCGACACGGAAGCCGGAAGGACCGGATCCTGGCGGTTGGGCATCGGCCTGCACCTTTCATCGAGACGCCGCGGGTACGGCCAGCCACGGACGTGGCGTCCTTCGACGATGCACGGGTCGGACCAACCGGCCTGGCGGTTTCGGACCTCCCTCGGCGCCGCGGCCCGGATTATCAAACTTGATAATGCGGGCGGCCGAGAAGGAGAGCCTGCCGGGGCCGGAGCTGGAAGGCTGGCCCGCCACCGTCAGTCGTCCGCGCCGCCTCCGGTCGTCCGCGCCGCCTCCGGTCCAACGGGCGGTGAGCCAGGGGAAGGTCCGCCGAGGCTGGAAGCGGGTCGCAAGTGGTCGCTACGCAAGCTGTTTTCCAGCGCCGCTGGTGAGCCCCCGCACGTGACGGCTAGGATGCGCCCTCCACCCCCGAGCGCCCGAACGGAGCCGAACACGTGCAGATCGTCTGCCTCGACCTCGAAGGCGTGCTGGTCCCCGAGATCTGGATCGCCTTCTCCGAGCGCACCGGCATCGCCGAGCTGCGCCGCACCACCCGGGACGAGCCGGACTACGACAAGCTCATGCGCTTCCGGCTCGACCTGCTGCGCCGGAACGGCCTCAAGCTCCGGGACATCCAGCAGGTCATCGCCGGGATGGGGCCGGAGCCGGGCGCCAAGGACTTCCTCGACGCGCTCCGGCAGCGCTACCAGGTGGTCATCCTCTCCGACACCTTCTACGAGTTCGCCATGCCGCTCATGGCGCAGCTCGGCATGCCCACCCTCTTCTGCCACCGGCTGGAGACCGACGCGGCCGGGTTCGTGGCCGCCTACCACCTGCGCCAGCCGGACCAGAAGCGGCAGGCGGTGCGGGCCTTCAAGGGGCTCCACTTCCGCTGCATCGCGGCGGGCGACTCCTACAACGACACCGCCATGCTCGGCGAGGCCCACGCCGGCATCCTCTTCCGGCCGCCGGACAACGTGGTCCGCGAGTTCCCCCAGTTCCCGGTGACGCGGGACTACGCGGCGCTGCGCGCCGAGATCGACCTGGCCGGCGCCCGCCTCGGGGGCTGACGGGCGCCGGAGGCCGGACTACCAGACGTCGCAGCGCTCGGCGCGCACCATGGGGTCGCCGGCCTTGCACTGGAAGGCCCGGGCGAACTCCGGCAGGTTGGACATCGGGCCGTCGACGCGCCAGCGGGCCGATGAGTGCGGGTCGTTGGCGGCGCGGAACCGGGCGTTCTCCGGCCGGATCTCGGTGCACCAGACCTGGGCCGCCGCCAGGAAGAACTGCTGGTCGGCCGAGAAGCCGCCCACCGGCGCCTCGGGGAGCTGGCCGGCGCGCGAGGCCTGGTAGGCCGCGAAGGCCAGCTTGAGGCCGCCCAGGTCGGCCAGGTTCTCGCCCAGCGTGAGGCGGCCGTTCAGCTTCACCTCGTCGATGACCGGGTAGGCGTCGTACTGCCTGGCCACGCACTCGGCGCGCTTCTCGAACTCCTGGCCCACCGGCTTGGACCACCAGTCGGTCAGGTTGCCCCGAGCGTCGTACTTGCGCCCCTCGTCGTCGAACCCGTGGGTCAGCTCGTGGCCCACCACGAAGCCGACGGCCCCGTAGTTGACGGCGTCGTTGGCCCCCTGGGTGTAGAAGGGCGGCTGCAGGATGCCGGCCGGGAAGACGATCTCGTTGAGCTGGGGGTTGTAGTAGGCGTTCACGGTGGGTGTCGTCATGCCCCACTCGGTCCGATCTACCGGCTGGCCGATCTTGGCGAGCTGGCGCCGCAGCTCGAAGGCCCCGGCCGCGCTGGCCGACGCGTAGAAGGCGTCGCGCTTGATGACCAGGCCGTCGTAGCTCTGCCACTTGTCCGGGTAGGCGATCTTGTTGTCCACCGCGGCCAGCTTCTCCTCGGCCTTCGCCTTGGTGGGGGCGTCCATCCAGGCCAGGCTGGCGATGCGCTGGCGCATGGCCCCCTGGACGCCGTGCACCAGCGCCAGGGCCTTGGCCTTGGCGTCGCCGCCGAAGTAGCGGCGCACGAAGGCCTGGCCCAGGGCCTGGCCCAGCGTGCCGTCCACCAGCTCGACGCAGCTCTTCCACCGCTCCGGCTGCGCCTTGGCGCCGGTGAAGTTGCGGGCCTGGAACCAGAAGGCCTCGTCGGAGAGCGCCTTGGGCAGGGCGCGCACGCCGGCCGCGTCGGCCAGCAGCCGCCAGCGCAGGTAGCCGCGCCAGGTGGCCGGCTTGACCGACCGCACCAGGCCGTCGAGCGCCACCATCATCCTGGGCGTGGAGACGTCGAAGGCGGTCACGCCCTTGAGCCCCACCGCGGCCAGGTAGCCGTCCCAGTCGAAGTGGGGGGCGGCCTTCTTCAGGCCGGCCAGGTCGAGCCGGTTGTAGAGCTTGTCGGGGTCGCGCGACTCCACCCGGGTCCACTGGCTCTCGGCCAGCGTGGTCTCCAGCGCCAGGATGGCCCTGGCGTCCTTGGCCGCCTGCCGGGCCGGCACGCCCGCGGCGCCGAGCTGCTTCGCCACGTGGGCCAGGAAGTCCTTGCGAATGGCGACGCTCTTCTCGTCCTTGTTGGTGTAGTAGTCGCGGTCCGGCAGGGAGAGCGAGCCGAACTGCGAGATGGCGCCGATCACCAGGGTCGAGTCCTTGGCGTCCTGCGTCGAGCCGATGGAGAAGAGGCCGCCGATGGACTCGGCGTGGAGCCGGCCCAGCGTGGCGGCCAGGCTCTTCGGGTTCCGGACCGCGTCGACCTGCTTCCAGGCCGCGTGGAGCTGCGCCAGGCCGGTCCGCTCGATGGTCGCCTCGTCCATGCAGCCGGCGTACAGGTCGGCCACCAGCTGGCCGTAGCGATCCTCGGGGTCGACCTTGGTCGAGGCGGCCTCGAGCAGGGCGTGCAGCTTGGCCTTGTTCTCCTCCTCGATGACGCTGAAGGACCGGACCCAGCGCGACTTGTCGGCCGGCATCTGCGTCTTGTCGATCCAGCCGCCGCAGGCGTACTCGTAGAAGTCGGCGCAGGGGCTCACCGCCGGCTTGACGATGGAGGGGTCGATGCCGGGCGCGGCCGGCGGGGGCGCGAACCTGGGCGCCTCGGCCACCGGCGGGGGGGGCGGGGCGGGCGGCGGGGGCGGCGGCTTGGGGGTGGCGCAGGCCGTGGCGAGCGCGGCGACGAGGACCAGCAGGCGGCTTCGGTTCACGTGGGAGACCTCCGTGGAGGGCGTCGGGTCGGAAGGGACTTAGCCCACGGAGGCGCGAGGCGCACCCCCGTGACGAGCCACGGCCCCCTGGGCGGGGCGCTACCTCCGCTTGGCCTTGGCCTTGACCTTGGTCTTGGCCTTGGCCGGCAGGGCCTTGTGGGCCGGCAGCGCGGAAACCAGCTCCTTGCCGCGGGCCACCGCCTCCTTGGCCAGCGTGGTGGCCTCCTCCAGGGCGCCGGCCTTGCCCTTCTCGGCGGCCCTGGCCAGCTCGCCCTCCAGCGACGCGGCGGAGGCCTCGGCGGCGGTGAGCTTCTTCTTGTCGAACCCCTTGGGCAGCACGCGGAGCTTCTTCAGGGCGCCGAGCTTCTCGTGCAGCGCGGCCATGGTGGCCGAGGCCTCCCGGGAGGCCTCCTGCCAGGCGGCCTCGACGGCCTTGCGCTTGGCCTCGGCCGCGGCCTGGGCGGCCTGCGAGGCCTGGCCCACCACCTCCTTGACGCGGGCCGGGATGTCCTTGGCCGCGGCCAGGGCCGCCTCGTACTCCTTGGCGCCCAGCTTGGCCTTGGCGCCCGCCAGCGCGTCGGTGACGGCCTTGGCGGGACCGCCGGCGAACTGCGTCACCTCGTCGGACCTGAGCGCCTCGACGGCCCCCTCGGCCGCCTTGACGGCCGCCTCGGCCGGCGCCTTGAACTTGTCGGTGCAGCCGGACAGCAGGGCCAGCGGGGCGAGGAGCAGGGCGACCTTGAGGGTCTTCGTCATGTCTGGATCTCCTTCGGGCCCTCCGGGGGCCGGGCGGGGTGAAGCCTATTCGCTGGACCGCCGCTTGGATAGTTCCGGGCGGGGGCGGCCATGCTATCTCCCGGGCCCGATGCCCTTCGCCTTCCTGCCCGGCGTGACCGACGCCACCACCGCGGCGCGGCGCGGCGCCCTGGTGACCCGCCACGGCCGCGTCGAGACGCCGGCCTTCATGCCGGTGGGGACCCGGGCCACCGTGACCGGCCTGACGCCGGAGGACCTCCACGCCCTGGGCGCCGAGATCATCCTGGGCAACACCTACCACCTGCTCCTGCGCCCCGGCCCGGAGGCCATGCGCCGCTTCGGCGGGCTGCACCGCTTCATGGGCTGGGACCGGCCCATCCTGACCGACTCCGGCGGCTTCCAGATCTTCTCGCTGCCGTCCGACCGGACCGTCACCGAGGAGGGGGCGCGCTTCAAGAGCTACATCGACCAGCGCTACCACCAGCTCTCGCCGGAGACCTCCGTCGCCATGCAGGAGGCGCTCGGCTCCGACGTCATGATGGTGCTCGACGTCTGCCTCCCCTCCACCGCCGAGCCGGCCGCGCTGCGCGAGGCGATGGACCGGACCCACCGCTGGGCGCTGCGCAGCCTGGCGGCCCGCACCGAGCCCGAGCAGGCGCTCTTCGCCATCGTGCAGGGCGGCCTCTCGCCGGCCATGCGGGCCGAGTCGGCCTCCTTCCTCTCGCAGCACCCCTTCGACGGCTTCGCCATCGGCGGCCTGGCGGTGGGGGACACGCGGGCGGAGCGCTTCGACGTGGTCGGCGTGGCGGCCGGGCTGCTGCCGCGGGAGCGGCCCCGCTACCTCATGGGCGTGGGCACCCCGCCGGACATCCTGGAGGCGGTCGGCCACGGCGTGGACATGTTCGACTGCGTCATCCCCACCACGCTGGCCTGGCAGGGGACGGCCTTCACCTCCTCCGGGCGGGTGCGCCTCACCCGCATGGAGCACCGGCTCAGCGACGCCCCGCTCGACGCCGGCTGCGGCTGCCCCACCTGCCGGCGCCACCCGCGCGGCTACCTGCACCACCTCGTGAAGTGCAAGGAGCCGCTCGGCCCGCGCCTCCTCTCCGTCCACAACCTGCACCACTACCTCGAGCTCATGCGCGCCATCCGCGCCGCCATCGAGGCCGGGCGCTACGCCGCCTTCGCGAGGGAGACCATGGCCGCCATCGACCGGCACGAGCACGACGCCTCCGGCCGGTCGCCGGGGCGGAGGGTCTACGCGGCCGCGGCGGCCCCGGCGGCCCCGGGCGCCGGGGTGGCGCCGGAGGCGGGTGGGACCGAGGGGGGCGCGGCGGCGCCACGCTTCACCATCGTGGCCACCTCCTCCGGCGCTCCCTCGGTGCGCGACGCCGAGGCCGGCGAGGTGATGCACCCGGTCATCGGCGCGGCGGTGGAGGCGGAGCGGCTCTACGTGGCCCAGTCGCGCCTCGCGGCGCGGCTCGCCGAGGGCGGCGCGCCGCTCGTCCTCTTCGACGTGGGGCTCGGCGCGGCCGGGAACGCGCTGGCGGCGCTGCGGTGCGCCCGCGCCGTCGGCGAGGCCCACCGG
>JAJYAW010000185.1 GCA_021779335.1 Myxococcales bacterium
CGCCACGTCGAACCGGCCGAGCCGGCTGGCCGAGCCCACCACCGACGGCGACGAGGGGCCGGCCGGCTCCACCGCCAGGTCGGCCGGCTTGTCGACGACCAGGCAGGCCGCGTCGTCGTGGAGCACCCGGAGCGCGGGGCCTCGCGGCGGCGCGGCCGGCGCGGCGGCGGACCGCTCCACCTCCACCACCTCGCCGCCGTAGAGGCGCCGCAGCGGCGAGCAGGCCTTGCCGCGGATGCGGACCTGGCCGGCCTGGCAGAGGGCGGCCACCCGGGCGCCGGGCAGGCCGAGCCGGGGCGCCAGCCAGCGATCGAGCCGGGTGCCGGCGTCCTCTGGCGCCACGGTGAGCCGGTCGACGGGCATGCCGCCCCTCTACCACGCGCCGGGCCGGGGCCGGGACCGGCCGCTAGAAGATCCGCGAGTCGGGGCTGGCGTCGCGCGCCACGCCGCCGCTGACCAGGGTGCCCACCACCGCGCCGGCCGCCGCGCCGGCCCCGGCGAAGAGGGCCCCGGCGAGGGCGACGCCGAGCACCACGCCGACCCCGATGAGCGCCTTGACCGCGAGGGTGGAGGCGACCGGCGTGCCGAGCACCGCGCCGGCCAGGATGACGCCCGCGTAGCCGCCGTAGAGGACGGCGGGCAGGAGCCCGACGGCGAGGAAGAGCACCAGGCCGAGCCCCGCGCCGACGAGGGTGGCGGGCCGGTACCTGGGAGGCGTCGGGATCTTCGGGGGCGTCATGATGCCTTTCCTGTGCCGGCGGGCCAGCCGCCCGGACCACACCCCCAGTCACTGCACCGCCCTTGCCAGCCCGCCGGCGACGGGATTCCGCGGGGTTGCGGAGGCCGCTGTCGGGGAAACCCGACACGGCGCCGGGGGAGCCGACGGGCCGACGCGCGGCTCGACGCGCCGCCCGGCCCGCCGGGCTCCGGCCGCCTCACCGGACCGGCGCCGGCGGGAGCGGGTGGCCGTCGGGGTCGAGGAGCACCGGCCGTCCGAGCCCGAGCTCGCCGAGCCCGGCCTCCACCTTGGCCCGATCTCCCACCACCACCCAGACCGTGTGGGCCGGCTGCAGGAGCTCGGCCGCCTCCGCCACGTCGCGAAGGCTCACCTGCCGCACCCGCGCCGCGTACCCCTTGAAGTAGTCGTCCCCCAGCCGGTAGCGGACGATCTCGCCGATGGAGCCGGCCACCGCCCGCGCCGTCTCCCACTGGCCCGGCAGGGAGAGGGTGAGGTGCGACTCGGCCATGGAGAGCTCGTCGGGCGTCACCGGCCGCTCGCCGCGGATGCCGCGCAGCTCCTTCATGAACTCGGCGAGCGCCTCCTTGGTCTTGTCGGCCTGGACCGGGGCGTACCCGATGTAGGGGCGCGGCCCGGAGGTCCCGAGCAGCCGCGTCGAGGCGCCGTAGCTCCAGTGCTTGTCCTCGCGCAGGTTCATGTTGACGCGGCTGACGAACTGGCCCCCCAGGATGGTGTTCATCACCTCCTGCGCCACGTCCGGGCCGGGCCGCCGCGGCGGCGCGACGGTCCCGAAGAAGATCATCGACTGCTGCGCGCCCGGCCGGTCCACCAGGTAGAGGGCGGCGCGGGGCGGCGCCCCCTGGCCGACGGGCGGCTTGGGCGTGCGGCCGGGCTCCCAGCCGGCCAGCAGCCGCTCCAGCCTGGGCCGGATCTCGGCCATGGTGGTGTCGCCCACCACGACGAGCGTGGCGCCGCCCGGCTTGAACCAGGCCTGGTACCAGCGCGCCACGTCGTCGCGGGTGATCCGCTCGAGCGAGGCGCGCGTCCCGGAGCCGGTCAGCGGGTTGCCGTAGGGGTGGTCCTGGCCGAAGAGGAGCGCCGGCAGGAGGCGCATGGCGATGGTGGCGGGCTGCGCCAGCTCCTGCTCGATGGCGGCCGCCTGCTGCGCCTTGAGCCGGTCGAAGTCGGCCTGCGGGAAGGCGGGCGAGAGCGCCACGTCGGCGAAGAGCGCCAGCGAGGCGTCCAGGTTGGCCTTGAGGGCGTCGAGCGACAGGTAGGTCTGGTCCAGGTTGGCGCCGGCGCCGAGCACGGCGCCCAGCCGCTGCAGCTCGTCGGAGATCTGGAGCGCGCTCCGGGTCCGGGTCCCCTCGTCGAGCATGGCGGCCGCCAGCTTGGCGGTGCCGGCCAGCGCGCCGAGGTCGGAGGCGTAGCCCGCGTCCACGGTGAGGTGGAGGGTGACCACCGGCACGTCGTGCCGCTCCGCCACGATGAGCTCGAGCCCGCTCGGCAGCGTGGCGCGGCTGAAGGCCGGCAGGGCCGCCTCGGGCGGCGTGCCGGCCTCGGGGCGGTGGCTCCGGTCGACGCCGGGGCCGGCCGCGGCGGCCGCCGGGAAGGGGCGCACCGTCAGGATCTGCACGCCGTCGGAGAGCCAGCGCCGCGCCGCGTCCCGCACCTCGGCGGGGGTGGCGCGCTGCACCAGCGCGAGCTGCCGGCGCCAGCAGGCCGGGTCGCCGCCGTAGACCTGGCACGCGGCCAGCACGTCCGACTTGCCGCCGAAGCCGCCGATGCGCTCGACGCCGCGCACGAAGCCGGCCACCTGCTCGGTGCGGGCCCGCTCCACCTCGTCCCGGGTCGGCCCCTGCGACAGCAGGCGCCCGAGCTCCTGCTTGATGGCCCGCTCCGCCGCGGCCGGGTCGCCGCCCGGCTTCACCGAGGCCACCACGTTGAAGGTCGAGCCGATCTCGTCGGTGGCCTGGTAGGCCATCACGCCGGTGGCGCTCTGGTCGTCGTAGACCAGCCGCTTGTAGAGCCGCGAGGTCTTGCCTGAGGAGAGCACCAGCCCCACGAAGTCGAGCAGGTCGTTGTCCGGCTGGCCCCACTCGGCCGTGTTCCAGGTCAGGTAGAGGCGCGCCTGCGGCACCCGGTCCTGCAGCTCCAGCCGCTGCTCGCCGGTCCGCCTGGCCACCCAGGCGCCCGGCCGGTCGAGGGGCGGGCCGGGCGGGATGTCGCCGAAGTACCGCTCCACCCGCGCCTTGACGTCCTCGGGGTGCACGTCGCCGGCCACCACCAGGGTGGCGTTGTTGGGCCCGTACCAGGTCTTGAACCAGGCCTTCACGTCGTCGAGGGTGGCCGCGTCGAGGTCCGCCATCGAGCCGATGGTGGTCCAGGAGTAGGGGTGGCCCTTGGGGTAGAGGGCCTGCTGGAGGAGCTCGCGGACCTTGCCGTACGGCTGGTTCTCGCCCTGCCGCTTCTCGTTCTGCACCACGCCGCGCTGCTCGTCGAGCTTGCCCTGGTCGATGGCGCCGAGCAGGTGGCCCATCCGGTCGGACTCCATCCAGAGCACGGTGTCGAGCGCAGAGACCGGCACGTCCTGGAAGTAGTTGGTCCGGTCCTGGTTGGTGGTGCCGTTGAGCTCGGTGGCGCCGAGCCGCTCCAGCACCTTGAAGTAGTCGTCGTTGAAGTGCTCCGAGCCGTTGAACATGAGGTGCTCGAAGAGGTGGGCGAAGCCGGTCCGGCCGGGCCGCTCGTTCTTGGAGCCCACGTGGTACCAGACGTTGACGGCCACGATGGGCGCCTTGTGGTCCTCGTGGACCACCAGCGTGAGCCCGTTCTGCAGCCGGTAGCGCGTGAACGGGATGTCGGGGAGCGGCTGGGCGCTCGCCCCGGCGGCGGAGGCCGCGGCGGAGGCGGACGAGGCGGCGGCGAGGGCGAGGGCGAGCGTGAGGGCGACGGCGACGCGGGTCTTCATTCGGGCAGCTCCTGGTCCGGGTGCGCGCGGGTTGTCGGACCCCGAGGGGTGGCCGCGCCGGCCACTCCCGGGAGCCATCCCCGGGAGCCGGCGAATGGCGGGGCGTGACGCCGGCCCCTCGTTATGGCCCGGCCGGTCGCGCCCGTCCACGGAGGAGCCGCCGTGTGCTCCGGCTCCATCACGGCCCGCCTCGCCGCGCTCTTCGCGGCCAGCCTCGCCAGCTCCGCCTGCGGCGGCGCCGGCACCCGTTTGGGCCTCTGCGGGGGCCTCCGGACCCTCCCGGCGCTGACCCTGGGGCGGCCGAATCTGCCCAGCGGGCGGGGTCGGTCCGAATGATCCCGGGAGGTTGCGAGTCGGCGGGGCGGGCCCGGTCCTTGCTGAACGGACCCTCGAAGCGAAGCCCCCAGGCCGCCTCGAGGAGACTCCATGAATTCGACCGCCGTCCAGATGGAAGCCGCCCAGCTCGGGCTGGTCCAGCGGACGCAGAAGTACGAGGACGCCGCCGCGCTGAAGCTCGTCGAGGGCGCCACCTCCCAGCAGCCCCAGTCGCCGGCCCCCCCGCCCCGCACGCCGCCGGTCGAACCGGTGGCCGCGTCGCCGCGCGACGGGACCAGCGTCCACGTCATCGCCTGACGGCGGGAGAGCGGGGCCGCGCGGCTGCGCGCCGATCCCGCGCCTGCCCGGGGCGGCCGGCCGCGAGGCCGTGCTAGCGTTCCCGCCGATGCGGACCTTCTCCGACGAGGCCAGGCTCCTGCTGGCCGCCGTCGCCCTCTCGCTGGCGGCCGGCGGGATCGGGGCCGCGCTCGTGCTGCGCCACTTCGAGGAGGGGGTGGAGGCGCTGGGGACGCACCTCCTGCAGGGCGCCGCCGAGGGCTTCGCCCTGCAGCAGCGCGCCGAGACGGAGAAGCTCTCCTCGACCCTGGACGCGCTCCTGGCCTCGGCCGAGCTCCGCCAGGCCTTCCAGGCGGGCGACCGGGAGCGGCTGCAGCGGCTGGCGGCCCCCGTCCTCGAGACCCTGCGGGCGCGGAGCCACATCACCCACTGGTACTTCCACACGGCCGGCCCCTCGCCCCAGGTCTTCCTGCGGGTGCACCGGCCCGACCTGCACGGCGACCGCGTGAGGCGGGCCACCATGCGCCGGGCCGTCGAGAGCGGCGACGTGGGCGCCGGCCTGGAGCTGGGGCGGACCGCCTTCGCCCTGCGGGTGGTGCGCCCCTGGGTGGCCGACGGGAAGGTCATCGGCTACATGGAGCTGGCCGAGGAGATCGACCACTTCCTCACCGCCATGAAGGGACGGACCGGGGACGAGTACGGCCTGCTGGTGGGGAAGAAGTACCTGGACCCGGCCGGCTGGGCGGCCGCGGTCCGGCCCAGCGCCGCCTCCTGGGACGCCGCCGACGACGCCCTGGTGGTGGACGCCACCAGCGGCGCCGACGGGATCCTGGGGTGGCGCGGCGACGTGGAGCGGCTGCCGTCCGGCGGCCTGGCGCTCGGCGAGGTGGAGCGCGGCGACCGGGTCTTCATCCGCGGCGTCTTCCCGGTGGCCGACGCGACCGGGCGGCGGGTGGGCGCCCTCTTCGTGCTGCACGACTTCACGGCCCACCACCAGGCGGCGCGCCAGGGGCGCGGCCACGCCCTGGCGGTCATCATGCTGGCCGCCCTCGCGGCGGGCGGCGGCGTGGCCCTCCTCTTCCACCGGCTGGTCTTCCAGCGCCTGGCCCGGCTGCGCGCCCGCCTGGAGCGGCGCGCCGCGGGGCTCGCCCCGGCCGGCCGGCCCGGCCCGCTGGCGAGCGCCGACGACCTGGGGCGGCTCGAGCTGCTCTACGAGCGGGTCCTGAGGGACCACGGGGAGACCACCGGCGAGACCTCGCTGCGGCCCACCCCGGCCGGCCCCGCCGCCCCGCCGCCAGGCGGTGGGTAGGAGGTGCCGCGCCGCCCCCGCCACCCGCTCGTCTCGCTGGAGCGGGCCAGCGTCGCCCTGGGCGGCCGCGCCGTGCTGCGGGAGTTGACGCTGGCGCTCCGCCCCGGCGCGCGGCTCGGCCTGCTGGGCGCCAACGGCTCGGGGAAGTCCACCCTGCTGCGCGTCCTGCGCGGCGACCAGTGGCTCGATCCGCGGGCGCCCGGCCGGCGCACCTTCGCCCTGGGCGGCGCGCCGACGGAGAGCCCCATCGGCGCGCGGGCGCGGCTGGCCCTCTGCGCCCCGGAGGAGCAGGACGCCTACGCCCGGCGCGAGCTCGACCTGCCGGTGGAGGCGGTCATCCGCTCCGGCCTGGACGCCGCGCTCTACCCGGTGGAGGGGCCCACGCCGGCCCGCGCCGCCAGGGTCCGGGCGGCCGCCGAGGCCATGGGCGTCACCGGCCTCCTGCGGCGCGGCTTCCTCGGCCTCTCCCGCGGCGAGGCGCGCAAGGTGCTGGTGGCCCGCGCGCTCGCCCCGCGCCCGGCCGCCC
>JAJYAW010000186.1 GCA_021779335.1 Myxococcales bacterium
GGCGGCGACGCCGGCCCCGGGGCAGCCGCCCGTCGACGCGGGGGGGCAGGCCGGCGGCCAGCTCCGCGAGACGGTCAAGGTGGACCTGGAGCGGGTCGACTCCATGGTCGAGATGATCGGCGAGCTGATCATCGTCGAGTCCATGGTGGTCCACGCCCCCGAGGTGGCGCAGCTCACCTCGCTCAAGGTGCGCAACTACCTCAACCAGCTCACCAAGATCAGCCGGGACCTGCAGAACGTGGCCATGCGCATGCGCATGGTGCCGGTGCGCGGCGCCTTCCAGAAGATGGCGCGCATGGTGCGGGACCTGGCGCGCAAGAGCGGCAAGGACATCGTGCTGGAGCAGGCGGGCGAGGACACCGAGATGGACCGCTCCATGGTGGAGCGCATCGAGGATCCGCTGGTCCACCTGGTGCGCAACTCCATCGACCACGGCATCGAGGCCACCGCCGACCGCAAGGCGTCGGGCAAGGCGCCGCGGGCGGTGGTCAGGCTCTCCGCCTACCACGAGGGCGGCAGCATCGTGGTGGAGCTCTCCGACGACGGGCGGGGCCTGCAGCGGGACAAGATCCTGGCCAAGGCCCGGGAGAAGGGGCTGGTCGAGGAGGGGCACGAGCTCACCGACCACGAGATCTACAACCTCATCTTCCTGCCGGGCTTCTCCACCGCCGCCAAGGTCACCGAGATCTCCGGCCGCGGCGTGGGCATGGACGTGGTGAAGCGGAACATCGAGGGGATGCGCGGCCGCGTCTCGGTGAGCTCCCGGCCGGGGCAGGGCACCACCTTCAAGATGGTCCTGCCGCTCACGCTGGCCATCATCGAGGGCATGCTGGTGGCCTGCGGCAAGGAGCGGTACATCATCCCCAGCCTCTCCATCGTCGAGTCCCTGCGCCCCAACGAGGACATGATCTCGCTGGCGGCCGGCCGCGGCGAGGTCATCAACGTGCGCGGCGAGATCCTGCCGCTGCTGCGCCTGCACCGCCTGCTCCAGATGGACGGGCCGGACCGGCCGCCCACCGAGGGGCACGTGGTGGTCCTGGAGGGGCTGGGGCGCAAGCTCGGCATCGTGGTCGACGACGTCCTCACCCAGCAGCAGGTGGTCATCAAGCCGCTCGGGCAGGGCATCGGCGACACCGACTTCCTCTCCGGCGCCGCCATCCTCTCCGATGGCCGGGTCGGCCTGATCCTCAACGTGGATCGGCTCTCCTCGCTGGCGGCCTCCCGCGGCGCCCACCGGGACGCGGCGGCCGGGGCCTGACGCCATGGACGTGCAGACGTTCAAGGACTTCCAGGCCATCGCCTACCAGAAGGCGGGCATCTTCCTCCGCGAGGGGAAGGCCGCGCTGGTGCAGGCGCGCCTGGCCAAGCGGCTGCGCGAGCTCGGGCTGGCCAGCGAGCGCGAGTACCTGGAGGTGCTGCGCGGCGACGGCGCGGACGAGGTGGTGCTCTTCCTGGACGCCATCTCCACCAACTTCACCAAGTTCTGGCGCGAGCCGGACCACTTCGAGACGCTGCGGGAGCACGTGCTGGCGCAGAAGGCGGCCGGGCAGCGCCGCTTCCGCTTCTGGAGCGCGGCCAGCTCGTCGGGCGAGGAGCCCTACACCATCGCCATGACGCTGGACCCCATCCTGGAGGGGTGCGACTGGAAGCTGCTGGCCACCGACATCTCCACCCGCGTCCTGGCCCGCGCCGTGGCGGGCGTCTACTCCGCCGAGGAGATCGACGGGATCCCGCCCGTCATGCTGCAGCGCTACCTGGACCGGCTGCCGGCCGACGCGGGCGGCGAGGAGCGCTGGGCGGTGCGCGACGAGCTCAAGGCCAGGATCACCTACCGGCGGCTCAACCTGGCCAGCCGGCCGTACCCGATGAAGGGACCGCTCGACGCGGTCTTCTGCCGCAACGTCATGATCTACTTCGACCGGCCCATGCGGGCCGGGGTGGTGGGCGAGTTCGAGCGGCTCACCGGCGCCGGCTGCCCGCTCTTCATCGGCCACTCGGAGACGCTGAACGGGATCCCGACACGCTTCCGGACCGAGCGCCCCTCGGTCTACCGGATGCCCGAGGAGGGTCGATGAAGCTCATCACGGTCTCCATCGGCGGGCTCGAGGTGACGGCGGACCGAGAGGCCACGCTCATCACCCACGGCCTGGGGTCCTGCATCGCCGTCCTGACCTTCGATCCGCTCGCCAAGGTCGCGGGGATGCTCCACTTCCAGCTCCCCACCTCCACGCTGTCGCCGGAGCGCGCCCGGGAGTCCCCCGGCACCTTCGCCGACACCGGCATCCCGCTGCTCTTCGAGCGGATGTACGCGCTGGGGGCCAAGAAGGGGAGCATCCTGGTCAAGGTGGCCGGGGGCGGGAACTTCCACGGCGACAGCGGCACCTTCGACATCGGCAAGCGCAACTACACGATGATGAGGAAGATCTTCTGGAAGGCGCAGGTCCTCATCGCGGCCGAGGACTGCGGCGGCAACCGATCGCGGACGGCGCGGCTGTTCGTGGACACCGGGCAGATCACGATCCAGTCGGGATCCGAGGTCAACCCGCTGTGACGACGGCAAGCAGGCCCGAGGGGAAGGAGCACGCGGTGGCGCTCGACATGCTCGTGGTGGACGACTCGCCGGTGACCCGGAAGATGGTCCGCAGGGCCATCGGCCTGTGCGGCTTGGAGATCGGCCAGGTCCTGGAGGCCGGCGACGGGGCCGAGGCCCTCTCCCGCATGGCCGAGCACCGGGTGGACCTGGTGCTGGCCGACATCAACATGCCGGTCATGAACGGGATGGAGCTGGTGGAGCGCATGAGCGCCGACGCGGAGCTCTCCAAGATCCCCGTCATCATCGTGGCCACGCCCATCAGCGAGCAGCGCATCGAGCGGCTGCTCGACATCGGGGCGCGCGCCTACCTGGCCAAGCCGTTCCGGCCGGAGGCGCTCAAGGACCTGGTGCTGGAGATCCTGGGCAGGGGGGAGAGCCATGGTTGAGGCGACGCCGGAGCTGCTGACCGAGATCCTGGGGTCCGTGCTCCAGGACTCCGCCTTCATGTTCGTGGAGCCGACCGACGAGCCGCCGGAGTGGGGCGAGCGGGTCTTCACCGCCACCCTGGCCTTCGAGTCGGTGAAGGGCGGCACCCTGCGGCTCACCATGGCCTGGCCGGTCGGCGTGGAGCTGGCCGCCAACATGCTGGGCACCGACGTCAGCGACCCCGAGGCCGAGGAGAACGGCCGGGCCGCGGTCTCCGAGATCCTCAACGTCATCGGCGGCGCCTGGGTGACCCGCTACTTCGGCACCAAGGTGCCGAGCCAGCTCGGCCTGCCGCAGGCCCTGCTCGCCAGCAAGCCGGCCACCGGCCCGTGCACCTGCGCCGCGCTGGTCCGCTCCGAGACGGGCGACCCGGTGCTGCTCGAGCTCGACATGGACTGAACCAGGGGGCGCGCCTCGCGATCGCCTCCTGCTCCCGGATCGGGCTCGGCCGCTTGGCGGCGGGCCGTTTGGCGGCGGGCCGTTTGGCGGGGCGGGGCTCCGCCCCTGGCCCCGGCGGAGGCTCAGCCGCGCGCCTGCGCCTCGGCCAGCCGCAGCACCTCGGCGGAGATGAGGTCGAGGGGCAGGACCTGCTCCACCGCGCCGCAGTCGATGGCCACCTTGGGCATGCCGAAGACGACGCAGGAGTCCTCGTCCTGCGCCAGGGTGCGGGCGCCGGCCTCGCGCATGGCCAGCAGCCCCTGCGCCCCGTCGCCGCCCATCCCGGTCAGGATGACGCCGATGGCGTTCTTGCCGGCGGAGCGGGCCACCGAGCGGAACATGACGTCCACCGAGGGCCGGTGCCGGTTGACGCGGGGCCCGTCCTTCACCTCGACGAGGTAGCGGGCGCCGGAGCGCCGCAGCAGCATGTGCTTGTTGCCGGGGGCCACCAGCGCCACGCCCGGCACCACCGAGTCGCCGTCCACGGCCTCGCGGGCGTCGAGCCTCGACATGGACTTGAGCCGGTTGGCGAAGAACCTGGTGAAGAGCTCCGGCATGTGCTGGGTGATGACGAGGCCCGGCGCGTTGGGCGGCAGGGAGGCCAGGATGCGCTCCACCGCCACGGTGCCGCCGGTGGAGGCGCCGAGGGCCAGGATCTGGTTGGTGGTGCGGCTCAGGGCCGGGGCCGGGCCGGCGGCCTGGCCGGGCGGGTGGGCGGGCCGGTCCGCCGGGGCGCGCACGCCGGTGGCCGCCACCTCCTTCACCTTCTCCACCAGGTCGGTGGTCATGTCGCCCACCGAGTAGGCCGCGCCCGGCTTGCACATGACCTCGACCGCGCCGGCGGCGAGCGCCTCCATGGCCAGCTCGCCGCCCGCCTGGGTCAGCGAGGAGACCACGATGACCGGGGTGGGCCGGTACCTCATGATCTTGCGCAGGAAGGTGATGCCGTCCATGCGCGGCATCTCCAGGTCCAGCGTGATGACGTCCGGCTCCTTCTCCAGGAGCAGGTCGCGCGCCACGAAGGGATCCGGGGCGGTCCCCACCACCTCGATGCCGGGGTCCCTGGCCAGGCCGGACGAGAAGACGTTGCGGACCACGGCCGAGTCGTCCACCACGAGCACGCGCACCCGGCGCGGGCCGGGTCGGGGAGCGGTGGGGGCAGGCGGTGCGGCCATGGAGCGGGCTCCTGCGGCGGCGGTGGAGGGGGCGGCGCGCGGCCCGCCGGGCGTCAGCTGGCCGAGCGGCTCAGCTCCTGGGCCTCGTCGCTCGAGAGGATGCGGGCGATGTCCAGGAGGAACACGATGCGCTTCTCGTGCTTGCCGACGCCGAGGATGAACTCCTCGTTGAGCTGGGCGTGGGCCAGGCTGGGGGCCGGCTCGATCTGGGCGCCGTCGATGGAGAGCACCTCGAGCACCTGGTCCACCAGGAGCCCCATGGTGAGGGGGCGCCCGTCGACGGCGCACTGGACCACGATGATGACGGTCTGGTCGGTGGCCTCGGTCTTCTCCATCCCGAACTTGAGCCGGAGGTCGACCACCGGGATGACCTTGCCGCGCAGGTTGATGACCCCGCGCACGAACTCGCGGGTCCGGGGGACGCGCGTGATCTCCATGAGCCCGATGATCTCGCGGACCTTGAGGATCTCGAGCCCGTACTCCTCCCTGGCGAGCTGGAAGGTCATGTACTTGCCGGCCAGCCGCCTGCCGAGGTCCGTGGCGGCGCTCTCGGTGCTGGTCGACTTGTCGGTGGGCGTCTCGGCGTTCATGGCGTTCCTCCTTCACGCGGACGCCGGGCCACCGGCGACCGGGATGGTCTTCCCCTCCAGAGCAGTCGATGTGCCAGTTCGCCTGGCGCGCAGACCGCCGCAAGGGACTTCGAAGACCGGCAAAAGCTGAATGAAAATTCAGTCGTGACGACAGCTTACAGCGCAGCACCCGAATGGGCTAGCCAGATCCCGAGCGGGCAACGTCCCGGGTCCCAGGCGACCTCATGAAGAACCCGGGTCGCCGGCGCCCCAGCCGCCAGCGGGCGAGGCGCATGGTTCAGAAGTCCCTGACCTCGGCCTGGTCATCCATCGGGAAGAGGTCCTCCTTGGGCCGCTGGCGTGGCGCCGGCGCGGCGAGCCTGGCGGGCGCGCCGGCGCGGTCGGGCCCGGGCGCCTTGCTCGCCGGGGCCGGGCGCGGGACCGCTGGCGGCCGCTTGAGGAGGCCCCGCCCGGCGACCTGCCGGCCGAGCTGGAAGGCGCCGACCATGGCGGCCAGCTCCTCCGACTGCCCGTTGAGCTCGCTGGCCGCCGAGGAGGACTCCTCGGCCGAGGCGGCGTTCTGCTGGGTCACCTTGTCCATCTCGCCCACCGCGGAGTTCACCTGGTCGATGCCGGCCACCTGCTCCTTGGCCGCCGCCGCCATCTCCGAGACGATGTCCGACACCTTGCCGATGCCGGCCACGATCTCGCCGAGCTTGCCGGCCAGGTGCCTCGAGGTCACCTCCCCCTCGCCCGCCTGCTTGACCGACTCCCGGATGAGCGCCTCGGTCTTGGTGGCCGCCTCCTTGGAGCGCAGCGCCAGCGAGCGGACCTCCTCGGCCACCACCGCGAAGCCGCGCCCCGCCTCGCCGGCCCGCGCCGCCTCCACCGCCGCGTTGAGCGCCAGCAGGTTGGTCTGGAAGGCGATGTCGTTGATG
>JAJYAW010000187.1 GCA_021779335.1 Myxococcales bacterium
GGCCCGCGCCATCACCTCGACGCCGGACCGGGTCAAGATCGACCTCGACCTGGCGGCGGTGCGGGGCGCCATCCAGATCTACAGGGACGAGCACAATGTCCCGCCGCCTTCGCTCGACGCGCTCGGCGTGACCGGCCTCAACTACCCGGCCGACCTCACCTACGACCCCACGACCGGGACCGTGACGAGCCAGACCTACCCGAGCCACTGAGCGACGCGGGGCCGGCCCGAGCGAGCGGAGGCTGGAACGGTCCACCCCCCCCCCGAAGGGTGGGATTCCTCCACGATTCACTTTGCTCCCTCCGCCAGGAGGTGGGAGCATCGCGAAGCCCTTATTGACGCACCCGCTTGCTCGGCCCCGGGAGGGCTACCGGGACAGCGCGGCACGCACCGCCGCCCGGAGGCTCCTTGCGACTCGCCCGCCCCGCCCTCCTCGTCGGCTCCCTGCTCCTCCTCGAGCTGTCCGCCTGCGGCTCGAGCTCGCCGAAGCCGGCCTGCACCGACGCGACCACCTGCCCGGCGCCGTCGGCCCCCTGCCTGATGGCGGCCTGCGCCGCCGGCCAGTGCGCGCAGCTCCCTCGGACCGCCGGCACCAGGATCTCCGACCCGACCACCGGTGACTGCCTCTCCAACCAGTGCGACGCCACCGGCCACGTGATCCTGGCCGCCGACGCCACCGACGTCCCTTCGGCGAGCAGCGACTGCTCGACCGGCGTCTGCCAGGCTGGCGCCCCCGCCCAGGATCCGAAGCCCGCCGGGACGGCGTGCGCCTCGTCGGGCGGGATCCTGTGCGACGGGGCCGGCGCCTGCGTCGCCTGCCTGGCGGGAGCGGACTGCGCCAGCGGGGTCTGCTCCGGCGGCACCTGCCTCGCGCCCGCATGCTCCGACGGGGTCAAGAACGGCGCCGAGACCGACGTCGACTGCGGCGGCGGCGCCTGCGGGAGCTGCGCCGACGGCCAGACCTGCGGGGTGCCGAGCGACTGCGCCAGCGGCGTCTGCTCCGGCGGCACCTGCCGGGCACCGAGCTGCTCCGACGGGGTCAAGAACGGCGCCGAGACCGACGTCGACTGCGGCGGCGGCACCTGCCCGTCATGCGCCTCCGGCCACGCCTGCGCCGCGAACGGCGACTGCACCAGCGGCTCGTGCAAGAGCGGCGTCTGCGCCTGGCCGCAGGGGTCCACCTGCGCCGCCGGCGCGACCTGCTCCAGCGGCTTCTGCGTCGACGGCGTCTGCTGCAACACCGCCTGCACCGGCACCTGCGAGCAGTGCAGCGCGGCCGGGGCGCTCGGGACCTGCGCCGCCATCCCCGCCGGCACCGACCCGGACAACGAGTGCGCCAGCACGTCGCCGTCGACCTGCGGGAGCACCGGCAGCTGCTCCGGGGCGGGCAGCTGCGCGGTCTACTCGGCCGCGACCGTCTGCGCGCCGGCCAGCTGCAGCGGCTCGACCGTCACCTCGGCGTCGACCTGCGACGGGAGCGGCACCTGCCTCCCCGGCTCCACGATCGACTGCGGGAAGTACGTGTGCAACCCGAGCACGTCGAGCTGCAAGATCACCTGCGCCACGGACGGCGACTGCGTCGCCGGCGCGACCTGCGTCAGCGGCGTCTGCAGCTGAGCCGCCGCCCGGCCGGCGCCGTCACATGGCGTGAACCAACCGCGCGTCCGCCTGGACGGCGGCGTCTGACTGCGGCCGGGGGCGATCAGGGGAGCGCGTCGTCCGGGAACGGGTCGTCGGAAGCCAGCTCGGCCCCGAAGTAGCGCAGCATCCGGTGCTGCCCGTACCCGAGCCCGCGCACGTCCACCTGCAAGGACTCCCGTGACCGGGCGAGCGACCGGGCCAGGATCGCCAGGCCGACGTTGTTGAACTCGCGCACGCGGGTGAGATCGACCCGGAGCGCCCCGCCCGGCCTCATGGCGTCCAGCGCCTCCTCCACCATTCGCGCGGCCTGCGCATCGAACGACCCTTCGAACTCGATCGAGCACTTCTCCATCCCCGACATGTCACGGCCCCCTGGGTCGCTCGCGTGGACCGCTCTCGGCGGGCGTCGTCTCCCGCCAGAGTCGAATCTGCTTCCGAACTGGCCGTGACTCCACTTCCCTGACGGGCCGTCGCCCCGAAGCGGCCGCGTAACGTTGTCGCATGCGCGCGGATCGGCGCGGGGCAGGAGGGCCGTCGGCACCAGCTGCAGGGCCCGCTGGTGCTGCTCGAAGCGCGGCAGGCAGCGCCAGATCACGTCGTCGCTGGCGGCGACGCGCGCGGCGACCTGTCCGTCCCCGCGGCGTCCGAGCGCCTCCACCAGGACCGATGCATTGACCTCCATCGGTGGCTCCCCTACATATGGACCTTCGGATCGCACCGCCACCCCCTCGAATGCGCGCCGCCGTCCGCTACCTCGTCCTCCTGTTCGGCAGCCTCGCGCTGGTGGCGTGGGGGGCCTCGGCGCTCTTCAACCTGCAGGCGATGGAGTGGGCCCAGCGCGACGTCGCGGCGCGCGCCAGGCTGGCGGCCTCGGCCGCCGATCCCTCCCTGCGGCAGGCCGCCGGGCGCGGCGAGCGCCAGCTGCTCAACAACATGGTCCGCGACGAGCGGCTCATGGGGGCGGCCATCTGCAGCCCATCCGGCCGGTCCGAGATCGCCAGCGACGGCTTCCCGGCGTCGCTCGGCTGCCGCTCGCTCCCGGAGGAGGCGCTCCGGGTCGGCGAGGAGGGCTGGGACCGGACCATCGCGGGGCCATCCGGCGCCACGCACCTCACGGTCCTGCCGATCTCCCACGAGGTCTCGCAGCCGCCGCGGATGCTCCTGCTCGTCCACGACATGAGCTACGTGGACCGCCGGGCGGACACCACCCGCCGGTACACCTTCCTGGCCTTCGCGGTGGTCGGGCTCCTGGGCGCCGCGGCGGCGTCGGTGGTGGCGCGCCTGTCGTGGCTCTCCTGGACCGCGCAGCTCCGCATGGTCCTCCTCGCCCCGTTCAAGGCGGCGCGCGTGGTCATCCCCCGCCGCTTCCAGCCCCTCCTCTCCGACGTCCGGGATCTCGTCTCGACCCTGGCCGTGGAGGAGGCCAGGACCGAGTCCGGGTGGACGCCGGAGCGGCTCAAGCAGGTGCTGCAGCGCCAGCTCGGAGGCGAGGGCATCCTGGTGGTGGCCAACCGGGAGCCCTACATCCACGAGCGCGACGGCGCGGGCGGCCTGCGCGTGGTCCACCCCGCCTCGGGCCTGGTCACGGCGCTGGAGCCGGTCATGCGCGCCTGCTCCGGCACCTGGATCGCCCACGGCAGCGGCGACGCCGACTTCGAGGTGGTCGACGGGCACGACCACGTCCGGGTCCCGCCGGAGCGGCCCATCTACGACCTGCGCCGCCTGCGGCTCACCCCGGAGGAGGAGCAGGGCTACTACTACGGCTTCTCCAACGAGGGGCTCTGGCCGCTCTGCCACATCGCCGACGCCCGGCCCTCCTTCCGCTCGACGGACTGGGAGCGGTACCAGCAGGTCAACCGCCGCTTCGCCGACGCGGTGGCGGAGGAGGCCGCCGTCCCGGACCCCATCGTGCTGGTGCAGGACTACCACTTCGCCATGCTGCCGCGGTACCTGCGGGAGCGGCTGCCCCGCGCCACCATCCTCACCTTCTGGCACATCCCCTGGCCCCACGCCGAGCGGCTGGTCGTCTGCCCCTGGGCGCGGGAGCTCCTGGGCGGCCTGCTGGGGAGCTCCATCGTCGGCTTCCACACCCAGGCGCACTGCAACAACTTCATGGAGGCCGCCGACCGGCTCCTCGAGTCCCGGCTCGACCGCGAGCGCCAGTCGGTCATCCAGGCCGGCCGGGAGACGCTGGTCCGCCCGTACCCCATCTCCATCGACTGGCCGAGCCGCTGGGCCGACGCCACGGCCCCGGCGGAGCAGTGCCGCGCCGAGGTCCGCCGCGAGCTCGGCCTCCCGGCGGACGCGCTGCTGGGCGTGGGCGTCGACCGCCTCGACTACACCAAGGGCATCGAGGAGCGGCTGCTGGCGGTGGAGCGGCTGCTGGAGCGGCAGCCCCGCCTGCACGGACGCTTCTGGTTCGCCCAGATCGCCGCGCCCAGCCGGGCCGTCATCGAGGCCTATCGGTCGCTCGCCGAGCGGGTCGAGGCGCTGGCCGACCGCATCAACGCCCGGTTCGGGCGCGAGGGCTGGCGCCCCATCATCCTGGCGCGGCGCCACCACGAGCCCCCCGCCATCTTCCGCATGTACCGGGCGGCGGACCTCTGCTACGTGTCCTCGCTCGACGACGGGATGAACCTGGTGGCCAAGGAGTTCGTGGCGGCGCGCGACGACCTCCACGGCGTGCTGGTGCTGTCCCAGTTCACCGGCGCCGCCCGCGAGCTCACCGAGGCCCTGGTGGTCAACCCGTACGACCTCGACGCGGCGGCGGCCGCGCTCCTGGCGGCGCTCGACATGCCCCTGGAGGAGCAGGAGGACCGGATGCGCTCCATGCGCACGCTCGTCTCGGAGCTCAACGTGTACCGGTGGGCCGGGAAGATGCTGCTCGACGCCACCCGCACCCGGCGCAAGGAGCGGCTCGCCTCCAGGCTCTCCCCGGTCGCCGAGCCCCGCTGAGTCGCCGGGCGACCGCCGGCGCGGCCGTCAGGCCAGATCGACGCCGAGCAGGTCGAGGATCCCGCTGATGAACGTCAGCGGGTGCGGCGGGCAGCCGGGGACGAAGAGCGCTGGGCCGAAGCTGGAGAGGAACCCGCGCTCCAGGACCGGCGACCCGGCGTAGGGGCCGCCCGAGATGGCGCAGGCCCCGCAGGCGACGACGAACTTCGGCTCGGGCATGGCGCTCCAGGCGAGCTCCAGCGCCTGGCGCATGTTGCGGGTGAGCGGCCCGCTCACCACCAGGGCGTCGGCGTGGCGCGGCGACGCCACGAACTCGATGCCGTACCGGCCGAGATCGAAGTTGACGTTGCCGAGGGCGTTGAGCTCGAGCTCGCAGCCGGCGCAGCCGCCGCTGGAGACCGAGCGGAGCTTGAGGGAGCGGCCGAAGAGGCCCGCGATGGCGGCGGCCACCTCCACCGCCGGGGGCCCGGGGCGGGCCTCGCCGACCACGAGCGCCTCGCGCCGGTCGGAGGCCAGCCGGTGCTCGCCGGTGAACTCGATCCGCCCGTGCTCGCAGGCGACGGCGCACTCGGCGCAGAGGAGGCAGCGGCCCAGGTCGATGCGAACGGGCTCGAGCTCGATGGCCCCGGCCGGGCAGGCGTCGAGGCAGCCCTGGCACCCCGCCTGGCAGGGCTGACCGTGCACCACCGGCAGCCCGCGGAAGCCCCTGGGCGACGCCTTCCGCAGGTCCGGGATGTACTGGCGGCCCTGCGAGAGCCTCACCTTCAACGCGTTCAGCATCGGTTCACCGGGTCACAGATCGTTGCCGCAGTAGGAGAGGTCGAAGCTCTTGTTGCAGATGGGGAAGTCCGAGACGTCGTTGCCGCGCACCGCCATGGCCAGGCCGTGCCAGTTGCGCAGCGAGGGGTCCTGGACCCGGTAGGCGCGCAGCCGCCCCTTCCCGTCGGTCTCGAGCGCGTGCACCACCTCGCCGCGCCAGCTCTCCCGCACGCCGACGGCCAGCATCCCCGGGGCCAGGGCGCCCAGCGGCGCCGACGACGGCCCCAGCTCGGCCCGGCCGTCCAGCGCCGCCCGGATCCAGCGGATGGACTCGCCGATCTCCCGCACGCGGACCATGGCCCGGGCCCAGCAGTCTCCCGCGGGCTCCACCACCGTCGCCACCGGGTGCGCCGCGTAGAGCGGGCCCGGCATGGCCGCCCTGAGGTCGAGCGCGACGCCGCTGGCCCTGGCGGGCAGCCCGACCAGCCCGAGCTCCTCCGCCTGGGCCCGCGTCACCACCCCCACCTGCTCGAGCCGGTGGCGCACGCTGAGCGAGCCGACCAGCCGCGCGTCGATGATGGCCACGTCTCGCGCCACCAGGTCGAGGTTCTGCCGGATCTCGGCGAGGACCCCGGCGGGCAGGCCGGCCCGGACGGCGCCCGGGCGCACCCAGCCGCGGCCGAACCTGCTGCCGCAGCCCAGCATCGTCGAGTTGATGACCGTGGTCCGCAGCCGCCCGTAGCTGGCCGCCCCCTGCAGGAGGGCCACGTCGTTGGCGAGGCC
>JAJYAW010000188.1 GCA_021779335.1 Myxococcales bacterium
CTCCAGCCGAGCGCCTGCCGCGGAAGCGGTCGGCGGGGGGAGCGGCGCGCAAGAAGGCCCCGGCGGCCAAGGCCCGGCGGCGCGGGCCGGCGCGCTGAAGGGCCTGGCGCCATTCGCTTGCCGCGACCGCCCGTCGCCGCTAGCATCCCGCCCATGAAAACGACCCTCACGCTCGCCCTGCTGGCGCTCGCCGCGCCGGCCTTCGCCGAAGCCCCCGCCAAGCCGGCCCCGGCCGCCGCCGCGCAGTACGCCACCTTCGAGACCTCCGCCGGCAAGATCGGCGTCAAGCTGCTCACCGCGCGCGCGCCCAAGACGGTCGCCAACTTCATCGGCCTGGCCACCGGCACCAAGGAGTGGACCAACCCCCGCACCCACAAGAAGGGGGTGGGGCCGCTCTACGACAACACCACCTTCCACCGGGTCATCCCCAACTTCATGATCCAGGGCGGCGATCCGCTCGGCAACGGCATGGGCAACCCCGGCTACACCTTTGCCGACGAGTTCCACCCGGACGACGTCTTCAAGCCCGGCCTGCTGGCCATGGCCAACTCCGGCCCCAACACCAACGGCTCGCAGTTCTTCATCACCGAGGTGGCCACCACCCACCTGAACGGCAAGCACACCATCTTCGGCGAGGTGGTCTGCGGCTTCGACCTGGTCGGCAAGATCGCCCGCGCCGGCAACGGCGCCACCAAGCTGAACCACGTGGCCATCGGCGCGACGGCCCCCACCTGCAAGTAGCCGGCACGACCACCCAGGACCCCACCGCCATGGCCAACCCGACCGCCACCTTCGAGACGTCGCTCGGCGACTTCACCGCCGAGATCTACCTGGACAAGATGCCCGTCACGGCGAAGAACTTCCTCGATCTCGCCAAGAGCGGCTTCTACGACGGGCTCCACTTCCACCGGGTCATCAAGGGCTTCATGATCCAGTTCGGGTGCCCGCACTCCAAGGATCCCAACAGCCCCCGCGCCGGCACCGGCGGTCCGCCGCACGGCACCATCCCGGACGAGCACCCGGCCGACGCCAAGCTCTCCAACGAGCCGCTCACGCTCTCCATGGCCAACACCGGCCGGCCCAACAGCGGCGGCTCGCAGTTCTTCATCAACGCCACCCACAACAGCTTCCTGGACTGGTTCAGCCCGGGCGCCTCCAGGCACCCCGTCTTCGGCAAGGTGACCTCCGGCGCCGAGGTGGTGAAGGCCATCGAGACCACCCCCACCAACAAGGGGGCCGGCGATCGCCCCATCACGCCGGTGCAGGTGAAGAAGATCACGGTGACCGGCTACTGAGCGGTCCGGGTGGCGCGCCCACCCGGCCAGAGGGCGGCCCGCGCGCGCCGGCGCCCTGGCCCCCGAAGGACCCCCGGCCCGGTCCAGGGGCCTCCCCAGGAGGCGCCTGGCCGGGCCGTGTGCTATTCAGGCCCCGTGCCCAGGAAGAAGACGCCGTTCCGCGCGGGGTTCGTGGCCCTCATCGGCCGGCCCAACGTGGGGAAGTCCACGCTGCTCAACCGGCTGCTCGGCGAGCACGTCGCCATCGTCACGCCCCGCCCGCAGACCACCCGGACGCGCATCCTCGGGGTGGTCAACGGGCCGGACCACCAGCTCGCCTTCTTCGACACCCCGGGGGTGCACGCCGCCAAGGGGGCGCTCAACCGGCGCATGGTGGACGTGGCGGTGGGGACCCTCCAGGAGGTGGACGCGGCCCTGGTCATCATCGAGGCCGGCACCGGCCCAGGTGGCCGCGTCGAGATCGGCGAGGGGACCAAGGCGGTCATCGCCGAGGTGGCGCGCAGCCGGAGGCCGGCCATCCTGGGCATCAACAAGCTCGACCGGGCGCCCAAGGCGTCGCTGCTGCCGGTCATGGAGGCCTACAAGGACCTGCACGCCTGGACCGCCATCGTCCCCTTCTCGGCCCTCACCGGCGAGAACGTCGAGCGGCTCGTCGAGGTGCTGGCCGCGGCCGTGCCCGAGGCGGAGGCCCCGCTCTTCCCGCCCGACGTCCTGACCGACCAGGCCGAGCGGCAGCTGGCGGCCGAGTACGTCCGCGAGCAGCTCATGCTCAAGACCTCGCAGGAGATCCCCTACTCGGTGGCGGTGGAGGTGGAGGAGTTCGACGAGCGCGACCGGCGCGAGGGCGGCGGCCTGGTGCGCATCTCGGCCCTCGTGCGCGTGGAGCGCGAGTCGCAGAAGGCCATCGTCATCGGCAAGAAGGGGGCGCTCCTCAAGGCGGTGGGCACCGAGGCGCGGCGGCGGCTGGAGACGCTGCTGGGGGCCAAGGTCTTCCTGGCGCTCCAGGTGAAGGTGGACGAGCGCTGGACCGAGAAGGCCGGCGCGGTGCGGAGGCTGCTGCCGTGAGCGCCCGCCCCCTCATCGCCCTGGTGGGCCGCCCCAACGTGGGCAAGTCGACGCTCTTCAACCGCATGGCCGGCCGGCGCGCCGCCATCGCCCACGACATGCCGGGCGTCACGCGCGACCGGAACTACGCCGACTTCAGCTGGGATGGGCGCGCCCTCTCGGTGGTCGACACCGGCGGCTTCGAGCCGGAGTCGCGGGACCGGCTCATCGCCCAGGTGCGCCAGCAGGCCCAGCTCGCCACCGAGGAGGCCGCCGCGGTGGTGCTGGTGGTGGACGGGCGGGAGGGGCTGACCAACGTCGACCGCGCCGTGGCCGACCTGCTGCGCCGGACCAAGAAGCCGCTCTTCGTGGCGGTCAACAAGGCGGACACCTCCAGGACCGAGGAGGAGATGCCGCTGGCCGACTTCTACGAGCTCGGCTTCGGCGAGGTCTTCGCCCTCTCCGCCGAGCACGGCCGCGGCACCTCGGACCTGCTCGAGGCCATCGTGACGGCGCTGGGCGTGCCGGCCGAGCCGCCGCCGCCCGAGGAGGAGGACGAGCCCGCGGAGGTCAGCGAGAGCGACCGCCCCACCGGCGACATCCGCGTGGCCATCGTGGGCCGGCCCAACGTGGGCAAGTCCACCATGGTGAACGCGCTGCTCGGGCAGGACCGCTTCGTCGTCTCCGACATCCCGGGCACCACCCGCGACTCCATCGACTCGCTGGTGATCCACCGCGGCCAGCGCTTCGTGGTCACCGACACCGCCGGCATCCGGCGCAAGGCCACCATCTCGGCGCAGGTGGAGGCCTACTCGGTGGTCCGCGCCATGAAGGCCATGGACGACGCCGAAGTGGTGGCGGTGGTGCTGGACGCCACCGAGGCCGGCGTCGACCAGGACGCCAAGCTGCTGGCGCTGGTGGTGGAGAAGTCCAAGGCGCTGGTGGTGGTGGTGAACAAGTGGGACATCGCCGAGAAGGAAGGCGCCACCCAGGACTGGTACCGCAAGGAGCTCGACAAGCGGCTGCCCTTCGTGGCCTTCGCCCCCATGCTCTTCGTCTCGGCCAAGGACGGCCGCGGGGTGGTGCGGGTGCTGGAGAAGGCGGCCCGGCTGGTCGAGCAGTTCCGCGCCCGCTTCCCCACGCCGCAGCTCAACGAGCTGCTGGAGAACATCCAGGAGTCGCACCCGGCGCCGCTGGCGCGCGGGCTCCCGGTCAAGCTCTTCTACGTGGCCCAGGTGGCCTACGCGCCGCCGACCTTCGTCATCAACTGCGGGCGCCCGGAGGCCATCCCGGACCACTACCGCCGCTTCGTGGAGAACCGCTTCCGGGAGGCGTTCGGCCTGGAGGTGCCCATGCGGCTCGTCTTCAAGGAGCGGAAGCGGCGCAAGCGGCCGCCGCGAAAGGAGGGCTGAGGATGCGAAGCCCTCCCGCCGGGCCGGCTTTCGCTTGACGCTGGCTCGCCCCAGCCCCTAGATTGTCGCGGTTTTTCCATCGGTTGGCCGCGCTGCGGCCCTAGCGAGGATCCATGTCGAAGAACGCCGAGCTCAGCCGCAAGGACATGAAGGGGCCCGACCAGTTCCAGGCGGCGGCGGGCGAGGCCGCCGGCTGGCTGACCGGCCATCGGCGGCAGACGGTCCTGGTGGTGGGCGCGGCCGTGGTGGCGCTCCTGGCGGCCGGGCTGGTCATGTCGCTCAGGGAGCGGCGCGCCCACGAGGCCGGCGTCGCCCTCTCGGCCGTCTACAAGGCGGCCGGCGCCGACGTCAGCGCCGTCCCGCTCCCCGGCGCGGCCGGCCCCAGCTACGCCAGCCAGGCGGACCGCCAGAAGGCGGTGGTGGAGGCCGGGGCCCGGGCCATGGCGGCCTACGGCTCGACCCTGCCCGGCGCCCTGGCCGCGCTCGCCGACGGGGACGCGCACTACAAGCTCGGCGAGTGGGACGCCGCCGCGACGGGGTACCAGGCCTACCTGGCCGCGGCGCCCCGGGACGACGCCTTCCGCTTCGGCGCGCTGGAGGGGCTGGCCCTGGTGGACGAGGCCAAGGGGAATACCGACGCGGCGCTGGCGGCCTACGCCCGGCTCGCGGCCGAGGTGCCGTCCCAGGCCGATCGCGCCGACCTGGCCAGGGCCCGGATCCTGGCGGCGGCCGGGAAGAAGGACGAGGCGAGGAAGCTGCTGGCCACCTTCTCCGAGGTCCACAAGGGCTCCCCCCTGGCCGGCGAGGCCGCCGAGCGGCTCGCCCAGTTGGGCGGCAAGTAGATGCTCGGCCTCGCGCTGGCCCTGGCCCTGGCGGCCCAACCGGCCGAGGACGGGCGGCTGCCGCCGCCGGACCGCAAGCTCTACCAGATCGCCTGGCACCGCGACCTGGCCGGCAAGACGCTGGGCGAGTGGCGGCCGGAGGAGCTGGGCGGGGTGGCGCGGGATCCGGTCACGCGCCTGGTCGTGGCCGGGACGCGCGACGGGTGGCTCCACGCTCTGCGCGAGGACGGCAGCCTGGCGTGGGAGTTCCAGGGCGGCGGCGCGTTCGCGGGGCAGCCGCTCATCGACGGCGACACCGTCTACGCCGGCTGCAACGACGGCCGGCTCTACGCCCTCGCGCTGGCCACCGGCAAGGAGCGCTGGCGCTACGAGTCGAAGGAGCAGCTGGGCACCCGACCGGCCATCCTGGGCGGCATCGTCTACGTGGCCAGCCTGCAGGACACGCTCTACGCCGTCGACGCGCGCACCGGCGCCTGGAAGTGGCACTACCGGCGCGAGGTCGGCGAGGGGTTCACGGTGGAGGGCGCGGCCTCGGTGGCCGCCGCCGACGGCCTGGTCCACGCCGGCTTCTCCGACGGGAGCCTGGTGGCCTTCGAGGCCGGCACCGGCGCCATCCGCTGGGAGCGCCACGCCGCACCGCGCGGCAACTACACCGACGTCGACTCGCTGGTGCTCTCCGGCGGGAAGCTCTACGCCGCCGCCTTCTCCGGGGCGGTGGTGGCCCTCGACGCCGCCAGCGGGAAGCCGCTCTGGCAGTTCGAGGTGCCCGAGGCCTCCCGGGTGGCCATGGTGGCGCCCGGCCTGCTCCTGGCGGTGACCACCAGGAGCGTGCTCGCCCTCTCGCCGGTGGACGGGCACCGCCTCTGGTCCACGCCCCTGCAGGGCTCGCCGGCCGGCGTGCCGCGCGTGGCCGGCCGGTGGCTGCTGGTCCCCGCCGGGCACGGCGGGCTGCGCATCCTGGAGCTGGCGAGCGGCCGCGCCATGGGCGTCCTCGACACCGGCACCGGCGTCTCGGCCTCGCTGGCGCTGGCCGGCAACCGCGCCTGGCTGCTCTCCAACGGCGGCTGGCTCCTCGCGCTCCGGTTCGAGTAGGCCGGTGCGGCGGGTCCGGGTGGTCGCGGCGGTCATCCGGCGCGGCGCGGAGATCCTGGTCTCGCGCCGCCACGCCGGCGCCGAGCGGGGCGGCCAGTGGGAGTTCCCCGGCGGCAAGGTCGAGCCGGGCGAGACCGAGCCCGAGGCGCTGCGCCGCGAGATCCTGGAGGAGCTCGGCTGCCCGGTCGAGGTGGGGGCGCTCCTGGTGAGGCACACGCACCGCTACCCGGACCTGGAGGTGGAGCTGGCGTTCTACGCCTGCCGCCTGCCGGGCGGCGCCGCGCCGCGAGCGCTCGGGGTGGCGGCGCTGGAGTGGGCCGACGACGCGACGCTGGGCGCCTACGACTTCTGCGAGGCCGACCTGCCGGTCCTGCCCCTGCTGGCGGCCGCCGGGCGCTGAGGCGGGCGGCCAGCGGCCGGGGAG
>JAJYAW010000189.1 GCA_021779335.1 Myxococcales bacterium
GGCGTCGGCGCGCGGCTCGAGCACGGCGCGCTGCCGGGCGCCCCACTCGTGCAGCACGGACGGCGCCTGCCCGGGCAGGCCCGCCAGCCGCGCCAGCGCCCCCAGCGCCAGGTGCGCGTGGGCGTCGATGGACCCTGGCACCACGAACCGGCCGGCGGCGTCGACCTACCAGTCGCCGGGGCTGGCCGGCACGGGCTCCGCGGCCGGGGCCACGGCCGTGACGCGCCCCGCCTCGACGACCACCGTGGCCGGGGCCGGCGCGCCGCCGCCGCCCGCCACGATGCCGCCCCGGATGACGAGCCGCTCCGCCAGCATGCCGGCATCATCCCAGAGTGTGACGGCCGCGGGAAGCCCGGCGTCCGGCCCTCGGCCGGCCGGCCCGGCGCCGCGCCTTGCCGCCCCGCCGCGATGCGGGTAAACAGGCGCCTCCATGCTCTCCCCCGAGGTCCTGAAGAAGCTCGACGCCATCGAGCAGCGGTACGAGGAGCTGACGCACGCCCTCTCGGACCCGGCCGTCGCGTCCAGCGGCGACCGCTTCCGCAAGGTGTCGAAGGAGCGTGCCGCGCTCGAGCCCACCGTGGAGGCGCTGCGCGCCTGGCGCGGGCTGACCCGGGAGATCGCCGACAACGAGGCCCTGCTGGCCGACGCCGACATGCGCGACCTGGCCAAGGAGGAGCTGGCCGTGCTGCGGCCGCGCCTCGAGCCGGCCGAGGAGCAGCTCAAGGTCCTCCTCATCCCGCGCGATCCCAACGACGACAAGGACGTCATCGTCGAGGTGCGCGCCGGCGCCGGCGGCGACGAGGCCGGGCTCTTCGCGGCCGAGCTGCTGCGCGTCTACATGCGGTACGCCGAGCGGCGCGGCTGGAAGGTGGAGCTGATGGACACCTCGGCCGGCGCGCTGGGAGGCATCAAGGAGGCCACGCTCACCATCTCCGGCGACGCGGTCTACTCCTTCCTCAAGTACGAGTCGGGCGTGCACCGCGTGCAGCGGGTGCCGGCCACCGAGGCGCAGGGGCGCATCCACACCTCCACCTGCACCGTGGCCGTCATGCCCGAGGCCGAGGAGGTGGACATCCAGATCAACCCCGCCGACCTGGAGGTGGACGTGTTCCGCTCCACCGGCGCCGGCGGGCAGTCGGTCAACACCACCGACTCGGCGGTACGCATGACGCACAAGCCGACCGGCACCATCGTCAAGTGCCAGCAGGAGAAGAGCCAGCTCAAGAACCGGGCCATGGCGCTCAAGATGATGCGGGCCAAGCTCTACGAGGTGGAGCAGGAGCGGCTGCGCAGCGCCCGCGACGCCACCCGCAAGAGCCAGGTCGGCACCGGCGACCGCTCCGAGAAGATCCGCACCTACAACTTCCCCCAGGACCGGCTCACCGACCACCGCGTCGGCTACACCCGCCACAACCTCCCGGCCGTGATGGACGGCGACGTGCAGGACCTCATCGACGCCTGCCGGACCTTCTACGCCGCCGAGGCGCTCAAGGAGGCCTCGCGGGGCGACACCGGCGGCGGCGAGCGGCGGGCCTGACGGTGACCGCCGAGGCCTGGACGCCGCTGCGGCTGCTCGGCTGGACGCAGGGCTTCTTCGCGCAGAAGGGGGTCGACGCGCCGCGCCTCACCGCGGAGCTCCTGCTGGCGAGCGCGCTGGGCTGCGACCGGGTGCGGCTCTACCTCGACTTCGACAAGCCGCTCGGCGACCCGGAGCTGGCCCGCTACCGGGAGCTGGTGCGGCGGCGCGCCGAGGGGGAGCCCACCGCCTACCTGGTGGGTGCGCGCGAGTTCTTCGGCCGGCGCTTCGCGGTGGACGCCCGCGTGCTGGTGCCGCGCCCCGAGACGGAGCTCCTCGTCGAGGCGGCGCTGGCGGCGCTCCCCGCGGGCGGGTCCGCGCTCGACCTCGGGACCGGGAGCGGCGCGGTGGCCGTGTCGCTGGCGCTGGGCCGGCCCGGGGCGCGGGTCACCGCGGTGGACCTCTCGGCCGGGGCGCTCGAGGTGGCGCGCGCCAACGCCGCCGCGCTCGGCGCCGCCGTCGACTTCCTGGAGGGCGACCTCTTCGCGCCGCTGCCGCCCGGCGCCCGCTTCGACGTGGTCGCGTCCAACCCGCCCTACCTCCCCGCCGGCGACCTGGCCGGGCTGCAGCGCGAGGTGAAGCGCGAGCCCCGGCTGGCGCTGGACGGCGGGGCGGACGGGCTCCAGGTGCTGCGCCGCATCGTCGAGGCGGCGCCGCGGTGGCTCGCCCCCGGCGGCGTGCTGCTCCTGGAGATGCACGAGTCCCACCTCGAGCCGCTGCCGGCGCTGTGCCGCGCCGCCGGCTTCGAGCGCGCCGAGGCCCGCCGCGACCTGGCCGGCCTGCCGCGCCTCACCGTCGCGCGGATGGCGGCGGCCCCCCCGCCCGCGTAGAATCCGCGCCCACCCCAGGACCAGAGGCAGATGGACAAGATCGTCATCGAAGGCGGCGTCCCGCTCCGCGGCACCGTGCAGGCCTCCGGCGCCAAGAACGCCGCCCTCCCCATCGTGGCGGCGGCGCTGCTGGCCGAGGGCGACCACCTGGTCCGCAACGTGCCCGACCTGGCCGACGTGCGCACCATGGGGCGGCTGCTCGGCCACATGGGCTGCACCTTCGAGCGGAGCGGCGACCACCACGCCGCGGCCGTCCGCGTGCCGGCGGCGGTGACGCCCGAGGCGCCCTACGAGCTGGTCAAGACGATGCGCGCCAGCGTGGTGGTGCTGGGGCCGCTGGTGGCGCGCTGGGGTCGGGCGCGGGTCTCGCTGCCGGGCGGCTGCGCCATCGGCGCCCGCCCCATCGACCAGCACCTGAAGGGGCTCAGCGCCCTGGGCGCCACCATCGAGCTCGCGCACGGCTACGTGACGGCCACCGCGCCGCGCGGCCGGCTGCGGGGCGCGGTCTTCACCTTCGACGGCCAGACCGTCACCGGCACCGAGAACATCATGATGGCGGCGGCGCTGGCCGAGGGGCGCAGCGTGCTGCGCAACTGCGCCCGCGAGCCGGAGGTGGCGGACCTGGCGGCCGCGCTCGTCGGCATGGGCGCCCGCATCGAGGGGGCCGGCACCGACGAGCTGCGCATCGACGGCGTGGAGCGGCTCCGCCCGCTCGACCACCACGTCATCGCCGACCGGATCGAGGCCGGCACCTTCCTGGTGGCCGGCGCCCTGCCTGGCTGCGACGTGACCGTGCTGGGGTGCGAGGCGCGCCACCTCGAGGCGCTGGTGGAGAAGCTGCGCGCCGCGGGGGCCACCGTCTCGGAGGTGGCCGGCGGGGTGCGGGTGGTGGGCGACGGCCGGCCGCGCCCGGTCGACGTGCGCACCGCGCCCCACCCCGGCTTCCCCACCGACATGCAGGCCCAGATGATGGTGCCGCTCTGCCTGGCGGACGGCTCGTCGCGGGTGACCGAGACGGTCTTCGAGAACCGCTTCATGCACGTGCAGGAGCTGCAGCGGCTGGGCGCCGACATCGGCATCGACGGCAAGACCGCGGTGGTGCGCGGGGTGGCCGGGCTCTCCGGCGCCCCGGTCATGGCCAGCGACCTGCGCGCCTCGGCGGCGCTGGTGCTGGCCGGGCTCGCGGCGCAGGGGACGACCGAGGTGCTGCGCGTGTACCATCTGGACCGCGGCTACGAGCGCATCGAGGCCAAGCTGGCGCCGCTGGGCGCGCGCATCCGGCGGGCCAAGGAGTAGACGGTGACCGGCGAGCTCATCACGGTGGCGGTGCCGAAGGGGCGGCTCCTCGACGAGGCGTCCGCCCTCTTCGAGCAGGCGCTCGGCGTCTCCCCCAAGGCGCTCCTCTCCGGCACGCGCCGGCTGGCGGCCGACGCGCCGCAGGCCGGGCTGCGCTTCATCTCCATCCGGGCCGCCGACGTGGCGAGCTACGTGGAGCACGGCGCGGCCTCGGTGGGCGTGGCCGGGCTGGACGTGCTGCGCGAGGAGCCGCGCGACCTCTACGAGCCGCTCGACCTCGGCATCGGCCGCTGCGCCGTCATCGTGGCCTGGCCCCGGGGCATGAAGCCGCTGGCCAAGGGCGTGGCCCCGCGCATCGCCACCAAGTACACCAACCTGGCCTCGCGCCACTTCGCGGCCCGCGGGCTGCCGGCCGAGATCATCCACCTGCACGGCTCCATCGAGGTGGCCCCCTCGCTCGGCCTGGCCGACGGCATCGTGGACATCACCGAGACCGGCGAGACCCTCAAGGCCAACGGCCTGGTGGTGGAGGAGACGGTGCTGGACGTCTCGGCGCGCCTCATCGTCAACCGGGTGGCCCTGAAGCTCCACGCCGAGCGGCTGCGCCGGCTCATCGACGCCTTGCGCCGCGTCGTCCCGGGGTCCGGCCCCGAAGGGCGTTGATCGGCGGAGCGGACTTCGACTAAGGTCGCCGGATACCCTGTCTTTTCGGAACTTCAGCGCATTGGCTCCCCTCACCTGACTCGCAGCGCCCCACGGTCCCGAAGGAGGACCTGACACGTCATGGATTGCCCTCGGTGCAGCGTCGAACTCGCCGCCATCACGCAGGATGAGAGCTCCATCAACCGGTGCTCGGAGTGCGGTGGGCTGTGGGTCGACGGAACCGACCTGAACAAGGTCCTGTTGCACAACAACCTCCCCGCGCTGACGGCCATCGGCGGCACCATCAACGTGGAGGAGCTGGCCGGCATGTGCCCCGCCTGCAACGTGGACCTGGTGGTGGTCGAGGGGGGCGAGCGGCTCGGCCTCCACTACGACACCTGCGAGTCCTGCGGCGGGCTCTGGGTCGAGGGCGAGGACGTGGAGGAGGTCCCCGAGACCATCACCTTCAAGGAGGCCTCGACCGAGCTGGCCGGCTTCTTCCGGGCCTTCGCCAGGAAGAAGTAGGCGGTCACCACATCCGGTCGTCGCGCCACGGGTGGGCGGTGTTGGAGTAGCCGCGGATCTCCCAGTAGCCGCGCCGGTCCTGGGTCAGGAACTCCAGCCGGGTGATCCACTTGGCGCCCTTCCAGGCCCACAGCTCCGGCACCACCATCCGCACCGGCCCGCCGTGCTCCACGGCCAGCGGCCGGCCGCCGAGCTGGTGCACCAGCAGCACGTCCGGCTTGAGCGCCTCCTCGAGCGGCAGGTTGGTCGAGTAGCCGTCGGCCGCGTGGCACATGACGTGGGTGGCCTCGGGCAGCGGGCGCGCCAGCGCCGCCAGGGTCTCCAGGCGGACGCCGCGGAAGGCCAGGTCGAGGATCGACCAGCCGGTGACGCAGTGGAAGTCCTGCTCGTCGTCCACCTGCGGCAGGGCGTGGAGCTCCGCCCAGGAGAGGGCGAGGGGCGCGGCCACCGCGCCGTCGATGGTGAGCCGCCAGCGCTCCGGGGCGACGTCCGGCGTCTGGCCGAGGTCGAGGATGGGCCACTCGTGGTGCGCGAGGACGTTCTGACCGGGCGGCTCCCGCGGCATGCCGTGGCGGTTCGTGGGGCCCTCGCCCTGCGGCGCGGGGTCGGTGCGCGCCGGCGTGGCGGCCATCCGGTCGGCCCAGCGGGCGCGGAGCTCGGCGAGGCCCGCGGCGATGCGCTGCTCGAGATCGGTCACCGGCCGACCATAGCGCCCCGGCTCCCAGGGGGCAGCCGCCTCGCGGCGCGCCCGGCGGGGCGACCTTGCGGAGGCGCTCGGAGAGCCTTGACTCGCGGGCGGGTTCGGGGCAGATCAGGGGTCGTTTCGCGGGAATAGCTCAGTTGGTAGAGCATCAGCTTCCCAAGCTGAGGGTCGCCGGTTCGAATCCGGTTTCCCGCTCCAGATTCGGCAGGATTGGCGAGGGCTTCCAGGGCGACCTGGGGGCCCTTCGTCTTTCCGGGCGGCCGCAGGATGTTGTCCGGCAGCGTTGGCTGAGGCGAGTTGAGGCTCGCTCACAGGGCTTGGCGTCGCGCGACTGCGGTCCGACCGCCTCGTCAGGCGTGACCGGGCGACGCCTCGAGGAGCTCCCGCGTCAGGTCATCCGGGCTCATCATCCCGATGGGACCGCACGGCGCCTCGGCCAGCTTGAGCGACAATGCGGTCAGCGAAGGCGGCGGCCACGGGTGGCTCCGCATCATCCCCAGGAAGTCGCCCATCGAGCC
>JAJYAW010000190.1 GCA_021779335.1 Myxococcales bacterium
CGGCCCGCCGCGCCTCGTCGCCGCCCCGCCGCGCGCCCAGCGCCGCGGCGAGCCGCTCGACGTGGGCCGGCAGGAGGAGCAGGTAGCGCTCCGGCCCGTCGCCGGCGAAGAGGTCGCGGTCGAAGAGGGCGCCCTCCGGGAGGCGGCCGCCGAAGACCGCGGCCGGGCCGCCGGCGAGCTCCAGCTCGATCCGCTCCTCGCCGAAGGCGGCCTTCTCGGCCAGCGCGGCCCGCGCCAGCGCCAGCTCGGCGGCGTCGCCCGCCGCGGCCAGGGCCTCGCCGAGATCGTCCCAGTGGGCCTCGAAGGCCTCCGGCGGCGGCAGCGCCGCCACCTCGGCGGGCGGCAGCGTGCGCCGCAGCTCCTCGAGGAGCGCCGCGGCGCCGCGGCGGGTCACCGCCTTCAGGGCCGGCCCCTCGGCGGCGAGCCAGGCCGAGAGCGCCGCCCGGTCCAGCGCCAGCAGCCGGCGCGCCAGCGAGAGATCGAAGAGCCGCACCGCCTCGGTCGCCACGCCGGATCCCCCCGGGCTACAGCCGCCCGCACGGCCGCCGGTAGGGGCAGCGCCGGCAGGCGTCCCGGTCCTCCACCTGCGGGAAGGCCTCGACGGCGGCGGCGTTGCGCGACGGATCCGCCAGCAGGGCCTTCATCGAGGCGATGGAGGCCCGCATCTCGCCGCGGCAGGCCTCCAGCGTGGCCTCGTCGGCCTGCACGTCGACCCGCTCGGCCGGCCGCCCCTCCTCCTGCGCCAGGTAGACCAGGCCGCCCACCACGCCCTCCGGCGCGGCGTCCCACTTCTGCCGGGCGTAGAGGGCGTAGGTGCCCACCTGCAGGTGGTCGGCGCCGCGCTCCTTGCCGGTCTTCCAGTCGAGCAGGTGGACGCGCCCGCCGGCGTCGCGGTAGGCGAAGTCCACCGCCGCCCAGACGGTGGTCCCCTCGAAGGACCACTTGTCGAGCACGTCGACCGTGAGCCAGCGCTCGCGCGGCGTGCGCCGGATCTCCTCGAGGACGGCCGAGGCGTAGAAGGCCTTGAGCGAGCCGTCGATGACGGCGTCGTAGAGCCGCCGCCACTCCTCGTCCTTCACCGGCTCGGCGTACTCGTGCTCCACCAGGCCGACGATCCTCGACTTCTCGCGCCAGTAGCTCTTGCCGCGCGAGGCGGCGAACTGGGCGCGGGCCCGCTGGCGCGTCTGCTCCAGCACGGCCTCGAGCGGCCTGAGGTCGCCGGTGGCCCTGGCGCGGGTCAGCACCTGCTTGATGGCGTCGTGCACCACCGAGCCGGCCCACTGCCAGCGGCTGGAGAGCTTCTTGAGGACGTAGAGCTCGCGCACCGGCGAGCCGGCCGGCGCGTCCCAGCCGCCCCAGCTGCCGTAGTAGGTGTAGTAGTAGGCGCGCCGGCACTCGCCGAACTTCTCGTGGCGCGACTTGGACCAGCTGAACTCGTTCTGGAGGTCGGCCATGTGGTGGCGGGGAGTGTAGCCCGGCCACGGACGGCGCGCCGGGCGGACGGACGGCGCCGGCCGGGGGAGCGGCGCGCCCCGGGCCGTCACGACGCGCCCGCCCGCGCCTCCTTCCCCCGGGGCGAAATAGCCGGCCGCCCCGGCCGTAGTGGCCACCGGAGCCTCCCGAACGTGCGCACATTGGCCCTCGCGGCCCTCCTCCTCCCGGCCCTGGCGGGCGCCGCGGCGCCCGGCGACGCCGTGCGCGCCGCCCGGCTCACCTCGCCGCTCGAGATCGACGGCCGGCTCGAGGAGCCGGCCTGGGACGCCGCCCCGGCCTTCGACGGCTTCGTGCAGTTCTTCCCGGCGGAGGGCCAGCCGCCCACCCAGGCCACCGAGCTGCGCGTCCTCTACGACGACAAGCGGCTCTACGTGGGCGTGGTCTGCCACGACACGCACCCGCGCGAGATCCTGCGGCCGCTGGGGCGGCGCGACAACGTCCCCTTCTCGGACAAGGTGAGCGTCTACGTCGACTCGATGCACGACGGGCGCACCGCCTACGTCTTCCAGCTCAACGCGGCCGGCGTGCAGACCGACTGGCTCCTCTACGGCGACGACCAGGAGAACACCGACTGGGACGCCGTCTGGGAGGGCGCCACCGCGGCCATCAAGGACGGCTGGTCGGCGGAGTTCGCCCTGCCGCTCTCCATCTTCCGCTTCTCCCCGACCGCCCGGCAGACCTGGGCCCTGGAGGTGCGGCGGACGGTGGGGCGCAACCAGGAGGAGATCGTCTCCATCCCCCTCAAGCGCAGCGATCGCGGCGTGGTGGCCCGCTTCGCCGACCTGACCGGCCTCACCGGCCTGCAGCCGGTGCAGGAGCTCTCGGTCGCCCCCTACCTCGCCGCACGCCTGGTGGCCCGGCCCAGGTACGCCGACGACACCCGCCCCCTCCCGCGGCTCCTCGACCCCTCGGCCGACCTGGGCGTGGACCTGCGCGCCTCGCTGGGGCGCGGCCTCTCCCTCCAGGCCAGCGTCAACCCGGACTTCGGCCAGGTCGAGGCCGACCAGATCACCCTGAACCTCTCCACCTTCGAGCTCTTCTTCCCCGAGAAGCGCCCCTTCTTCACCCAGGGCCTGGACCTGTTCCAGGGCCCCACCCCGTACAACCAGCAGTCGCCCCAGCAGCTCTTCTACTCGCGCCGCGTCGGCCTCGACGCCCCCATCCTGGCCGCCACCAAGCTGACGGGCCGCGCCAGCGACGAGGTGCAGATCGGGGTGCTGCAGGCCCTGGTGACCGGCGCCGCCGCGCCGCCCGGCTCCACCGAGGACCAGCCGGCCCGCGGCTACCGCTTCTCGCCGGCGCAGCCCCTCCACTTCGGCCCGGCCGGCGCCTACCCCGCCTTCGCGCCGGCCACCCGCAGCGTCCTGGCCGGGGTGGCCCGCTGGCAGCCGGCCGCCAACGCCACCTTCGGCCTCTCGGCCACCAGCTCGCTGCCCCTCGGGCCCCGCTGCACCGCCGACCAGGCCAACGGCTCGGGCGACCGGCCCACCCGCTGCGACGTGCTGGCCGGCAGCGCCGCGGCGCTGGACTGGACCGTCCGGTCGGCCGACTCGGCGTGGTTCCTGCGCGGGCAGGTCTCCGGGTCGGTCTACGACGGCGGCGACTTCACCGCCCAGGTGGACGCCGCGGGCCAGCCCCTGGCCGCCCCGCCCCGCCGCGTGCTGGCCGACGGCACGGTGCTCCGGCGCGGCGACCCGGGCTGGGGCGCCTTCGTGGCCTTCGGCCGCAGCGGCGGCGAGCCCTGGCGCTTCGACGTCGACCTGGAGGTCGAGTCGCCCCGGCTGGACCTCAACGCGCTGGGCTACCAGCGGACGCAGAACGACCTGCGGGCGCGCCCCATCCTGCGCTACGTGCGCCCCACCGGCGGCGGCCCCTTCCACAGCCTGGCCCACGGCGTCGGCGCCGACCTGCACGCCACCTCGGACGGCGCGCTGCGCCGGCGCAGCGCCACCTTCTTCTACTTCTACGAGCTGCAGCTCCGCTCCTTCTACACCTTCGGCTGCGAGGCCGACCTCGACCTGCCCGGCGACGACGTCCGCGAGATCTCCCGGACCGGCATCGCCTTCGGCCGGCCCGGCTCCTGGAACGCCAGCTGCTACCTCAACAGCGACCAGTCGAAGCCGGTCTACCTCGAGGCCAACGCCGGCTACGGCCGCAGCGACGCCGTCGGCCCGGCGGCCGCCGCGCCCTTCGGCTGGGCCGGCGCGCTCGTCTCGCTGCGCCCCCACCCCCGCGTGGAGACCCGCCTGGCGGCGACCTACGAGACCGACCGCTGGCCGGCCCGCTGGGTGGAGACCTCCGCCGCCGGCGAGCAGCTCTTCGCGGGGCTCCACGCCCCCTACCTGTCGCTGACGGTGCGCCAGCTCCTGCTCCTCACGCCGCGGCTCACCTTCCAGATCTACGGGCAGCTCTTCGTGTCGCGCGGGACCTACGGTCCGTACTTCCACTCCACCGGGCCGACGCCCGCGGGCGGGCGCATCCGCGCCGCCGACCTGGTGGCGGGCGGCGCGCCCTCGGCAGACCCCGACTTCCACCAGACCTCGCTCAACCTGAACGCGGTGCTGCGCTGGGAGTACCGGCTGGGCTCGACGCTCTTCCTCGTCTACTCCCGCTCGGCCCGCGAGCGCGGCCTGACCGCCGGCGAGCGGCCCGCGGCCGGGCTCTCGCCGCGCCTCGGGACCGGCCCGACCACCGACACCTTCCTGGTGAAGTGGGGCTGGTACTGGGCCGCCTGAGCGGCCCGCGGCCGGCTACGCCCCCGACTCGACCCGCATCCCCTTGGGGATGACCACGATGCCGCTCTCGGTGACGTGGAAGCGGCGCTTGTCGGCCTCGCGGTCGTAGCCGATGACGGTGCCGGCCGGGATGACCACGTGCTTGTCGATGATGGCGTTCTTGATGCGGCAGTGGCGCCCGATGGCCACCTTCTCGAAGACGATGCAGTCGTCCAGCGTGCTGTAGCTGTTGAGCCGCACCGAGGGCGAGAGGATGGAGTGGTGCACGTGGGTGCCGGAGATGATGCACCCCTCGGAGATGAGGGAGTCGGTGGCCTTGCCCACGCGCCGCTCCGCCTCGTTGTTGAAGACGAACTTGGCCGGCGGCGCGTTGGTGTGCAGGGTGTAGATGGGCCACTGGTCGTTGTAGAGGGAGAAGATGGGGTCGACCGCCACCAGGTCCATGTTGGCCTGGAAGTACGCGTCCAGGTTCCCCACGTCGCGCCAGTAGCCGCGCTCCTTGACGCCCTGCCCCGGCACCGTGTTGGTCCCGAAGTTGTAGACGAAGACGTCCTTGCGGGCGTGCATGTTGGTGACGATCGACTTGCCGAAGTCGTGCGCGCTCTTGGGGTCGCCGGCGTCGTTGACGATCTCCTGCACGAGCTCGCGGGTGGTGAACAGGTAGTTCCCCATCGAGGCCAGGCAGCGGGTCGGGTCGCCCGGGATGGTCCTGGGGTCCTGCTTGGGCTTCTCCACGAAGCCCACCATGCGCCCGTCCGAGTCCACCTCGATGATGCCGAAGTCCTTGGCCTCCTCCACCGGCACCGGGATGGCCGCCACGGTCAGGTCGGCCCGCTTGTCGAGGTGCCACTGGAGCATCTGCCGCACGTCCATGCGGTAGATGTTGTCGGCGCCGAAGACGAAGGTGTACTCGGGCTCCTCGTCGGTGATGATGTTGAGGTTCTGGTAGATGGCGTCGGCCGAGCCCTCGAACCACTTGGGCCCGTAGCGCATCTGCGCCGGCACGATCTCCACGTACTCGTTGAGGAAGGCGCTGAGCCGCCAGGCCCGCTGCACGTGGGTGTTGAGCGACTCCGACTTGTACTGCACCAGCACCTTCATCTTGAGGACGCCGGAGTTGGCGAAGTTGGAGAGGACGAAGTCGATGATGCGGTAGCGGCCGCCGAAGGGCACGGCCGGCTTGGCGCGGTCGCGGGTGAGCGGGTCGAGCCTGCGACCCTCACCGCCGGCCAGGATCATCGCGAGCAGCTTCGCCATGTTGGACTCTCCCCCGGGCTCGTCTCCGCCGAATGTACGGCCCCCCCTGCGCGGGGGCAAGGAACGGGCCCGCCGCGGCACCGGCCGCGGGGCCGGCTCAGCCCCGCCGCAGCGCCGGGCCGTGCGCCGCCTCGTGCGCCAGGAGCCGCCGCTTCAGCTCCAGCCCGCCCGAGTAGCCGCCCAGCCGGCCGCCGGCCGCCACCACCCGGTGGCAGGGCACCAGGATGGCCACCGGGTTCCTCGCGTTGGCGGCGCCCACCGCCCGGGCGGCGCCCGGCCGGCCCAGCGCCGCGGCCACCTCGCCGTAGGTGCGCACCTCGCCCCAGGGGATGGCGAGGAGCGCCCGCCAGACCAGCCGCTGGAAGTCGCTGCCCTGCAGGTCCAGCGCCGGCAGGTGGGGCGCCCTCCCGGCGAAGTAGTCGGTGAGCGCCTCCCGCGCCGCCGCCAGGTGGCCGCGCGCCAGCGCCGAGACGGCCGGCTGCGTCGAGCCGCGCTCCCCGAAGGCCAGGCCGACCACGCCCTGCTCGGTGGCCTCGATGGTGAGAAAGCCGAGCGGCGAGCGGTGGCGGGCCCGGGCCGTC
>JAJYAW010000191.1 GCA_021779335.1 Myxococcales bacterium
GCCACGGGCCCGGCTAGCGGCCGGTCGGCCGCGGCCACCGGGCGGCCGGCGCGGCTACCAGCCGGCCTCGAGCCCCAGCCGCAGGCCGCCGCCCACCTCGGCGTGGCTCGTCGGCGAGGCCGCCAGGCCGAAGGTGTCGCGGTACCAGAGGCCGAGCCCCAGCGAGGCCCGCCAGCCCTCGCCGCCGCAGACCGCGCGGTCCAGGCCGACCTGGGCGCTGCGGAAGTGGCCGGACCGGGTGAGGGTGCCGCCGCTGCCGGTGTCGTAGGCGTCGGTGGCCACGCCCCAGCCCAGCAGCGCCTCCCCGCGGTAGAGGCCGCGCGCGTAGCCGTAGCCCGCCACCAGGCCGAGGAGGCGCAGCGACTTCGCCTCGCCGCTCGCCGCGGTGGCGCTCCGGAAGGCGCCGCCGATGGTGGCGCCGCCCACGAAGCCGCGGCGGCGCAGCGTCACGTCGAGGCCGCCGTCGAGGCCGCGGGAGGAGCCGCCCAGCCGCGCCACGGCGCCGGCCACCGTCTTCTCGGGCGCCAGGAAGCCGTCGAGCGTGAAGGCCACCGGCGGGGGCGGGGTCTCGAAGCCGGGGGCGTCCGGCGGCGCCACCTGGAAGGTGGGGACCTCCGCCTCCTCGGCGGCGGCCTGGGGCGCCGCCGGCGCGGCGGGCGCGGCCGGGGGATCCGCGGTGACGGCGAGGGCGATGAGCAGCGGCAGGGCGAGCATGGGTTCTCCCGGGGTGACGTCGAAGGTGTGGGCGGCCGGCGGAGGCGCGGCGGCGGGCTCGGGGGCGGACGCTCGCACGCGGTCGGCGGGGTGCGCAAGCGGGACGTGCAGGCGGGACGTGCAGGCGGGACGTGCAGGCGGGACGTGCAGGCGGGGCGGGGAGGCGGCCGCGACCGGCGGCGGGGCCGGCCCGCGGGCCCCGGAGGGCCCTCAGCCAGGGGCGGCGCAGCCGTCCCAGAAGGCCTGCAGGTCGGCCGGCAGCGGCGCCTCGAAGGCCGCCGGCTCGCCGGTGCGCGGGTGCGGGAAGGCGAGCCGCCAGGCGTGGAGGGCCTGGCGATCCAGCCGCAGCGCCACCCGGTCGGCGTCGGTCAGCGCACGCCTGGTGAAGCGGTCGAAGATGAGCTCGTCGGGGCCGTAGATCTTGTCGCCCACCAGCGGCAGGCCCACGTGGTGCAGGTGGGCCCGGATCTGGTGCTGCCGCCCGGTGCGCGGGCGGCACGCCAGCAGGGCCACCCGGGCGCCGTCGGCGGTGAGGCGCCGGCCCAGCACCTCGAAGGCGGTGGCGGAGGCGGCCCCGGCGGCGTGGACGTGCATGCGGACGCGCACCTCGCTCTGCAGGGTGAGCGCCAGCGGCGCGTCGACCAGGAAGGCGTCCTCGGCCGGCCAGCCCAGCGCGATGGCCAGGTAGGCCTTCTCCACCCGGCCCGCGGCGAAGGCGGCCTTGAGGCGGGTGGTCCACTCCGGCGCGGCGCCGCAGGCCACCAGCCCGGAGGTCTCGCGATCGAGCCGGTGGGCCGGGTCCACCTTGCGGTCCGGGAAGCGGGCCCGGGCCAGCGCCGTGAAGGTGTGCTCGAAGTAGCGCGCCGTCGGGTGGATGGGCAGGCCGGCCGGCTTGTCCACCACCAGGAGCGCGCCGTCGTCGTGCACCACCCCGAAGTGCAGCGGCACCTCCGGCTCCGGCTCGGCCTCCCGCCACAGCGAGAAGCGGAGCCCGGGCTCGACGGGCGTGCCGGCCTCGAGCCGCTGGCCGTCCGCCGCGTCGAGCCGCTCCGCCACCAGGAAGGCCGCCTTCTCGGGCGTGAGCCGGCGGATCTTCTCCATCAGGTAGCGGTCGAGCCGCCACCCGCGGTAGTTCCGCTCGACGGTGAAGTGGGCCCTGACGATGCGCGGCACGGGCGCGCATCCTAGCACCCCCGGCCGCCCGCCCCCTCCGCGCCAACCCCGCGCCGTCCCCTGGTGTTTTCGCCGCGGAACCCCGGGGTTGACCCGATCGATCCCGAGGACTAGTTTGGCTTCCCGGCTTGAGACGAGTCGCCGTCATCATTCCGGCCCGGTACGGAGCAAGTCGTCTTCCCGGGAAGCCCCTCGCCGATCTGGCAGGCCGCCCCGTCGTCGCCCACGTCATCGAGCGGGCGCGGCGGGCGCGCGGCGTGGACGTGGTGGCGGTCGCCACCGACGATCCGCGCATCGCGGCGGCGGCCGAGCGGGCGGGGGCCATCGCCATCATGACCGGACCGGCCGCGACGGGCACGGACCGCGTCGCCGAGGCGGCGAGACAGCTCGTCCCGAGGCCGGAGATCGTGGTGAACCTGCAGGGCGACGAGCCGCTCATCGACCCGGAGGCCATCGAGACGCTGGTGGCCGCCATGCTCGAGAGCGGCGCCGAGATGGGCACGCTGGCGCGCCCCCTCGAGCCGGAGGAGCTGGAGCGGCCGCAGGTGGTCAAGGTGGTCACCGACCTGTCCGGCCACGCCCTCTACTTCTCGCGGGCCGCCATCCCGCACCGGCGGGCCGGGGGGATGAGCCCGCAGGCCCGGGCCCACGTCGGCATCTACGGGTTCACCGCGCCGTTCCTGGAGCGCTTCGCGCAGCTCTCGCCGGGACGGCTGGAGGGGGAGGAGGCGCTCGAGCAGCTGCGGGCGCTGGAGCACGGGGTCCGCATCCGGGTGGCGGACACCGCCTACCGGGGCTTCGGGATCGACACGCCGGAGGACCTGGAGCGCGCCCGGGTCCTGCTCGGCGGGAAGGCATAGGGAGTCACCCATGGTGAAGCGGGGCAAGAAGACCAAGTTCCTGTTCGTGACCGGCGGCGTGGTGAGCTCGCTCGGCAAGGGGCTGGCGGCGGCGTCCATCGGCGCCCTGCTGGAGAACCGCGGGCTGGAGGTGATGCACCTCAAGCTCGATCCGTACATCAACGTGGATCCGGGCACCATGAGCCCGTTCCAGCACGGCGAGGTCTTCGTCACCGACGACGGCGCCGAGACCGACCTCGACCTGGGGCACTACGAGCGGTTCACCACCGCCAAGATGACCCGCAAGAACAACTACACCACCGGGCGCATCTACCAGAACGTCATCAACCGCGAGCGGCGCGGCGAGTACCTGGGCAAGACGGTGCAGGTGATCCCGCACATCACCGACGAGATCAAGGCGGTCATCCGCGAGGCGGCCGGCGTGGCCGACATCCTCATCGTCGAGATCGGCGGCACGGTGGGCGACATCGAGTCGCTGCCCTTCCTCGAGGCCATCCGCCAGATGAAGTACGACGTGGGCGAGGAGAACGTCGTCTACGCCCACCTCACGCTGGTCCCCTTCATCGCCGCGGCCGGCGAGCTCAAGTCCAAGCCCACCCAGCACTCGGTCAAGGAGCTCCGCGAGATCGGCATCCAGCCCGACATCCTGCTGTGCCGCTCGGACCGCGAGATCCCGCGCGACATGAAGGACAAGATCGCGCTCTTCTGCAACGTGGATCCCGGCGCGGTCTTCACCGCGCTCGACGTGAGGTCCATCTACGAGGTGCCGCTCGAGCTGCACCGCGAGGGGCTGGACGACAAGCTGGCCGAGCTCTTCAACATCTGGAGCCGCGCCCCGCGCCTCGAGAAGTGGGAGACCATCGTCGAGAAGGTGAAGAGCCCGCGCTTCGGCACCGTGCGCATCGGCGTGGTGGGCAAGTACGTCGAGCTGCAGGAGAGCTACAAGAGCCTCAACGAGGCGCTGGTGCACGGCGGCATCGCCAGCGACGTCAAGGTGGAGAACGTCTTCATCGACTCCACCAAGCTGGAGGAGGGCGACCTCACCGGGCTGGACCAGGTGGACGCCATCCTGGTGCCCGGCGGCTTCGGCATCCGCGGCACCGAGGGGAAGATCATGGCGGTGCGCCACGCGCGCGAGCGGAAGATCCCCTTCTTCGGCATCTGCCTGGGGCTGCAGATGGCGGTCATCGAGTTCGGGCGCGACGTGCTCGGGCTGGAGGGCGCCAACTCGCTGGAGTTCGACGAGCAGACGCCGCACCCGGTGGTCACGCTCATGGAGGGCCAGAAGGGCGTCACCGACAAGGGCGGCACGATGCGGCTCGGCACCTACCCGTGCCACCTCACCGAGGGGACCAAGGCCCGCGAGCTCTACGGCCGGGAGCTCGTCCACGAGCGCCACCGCCACCGCTTCGAGTTCAACAACGCCTACCGCACCCAGTTCGAGGCGGCCGGGATGGTCTTCGCCGGCCTCAACACCGACCTCGGCCTGGTGGAGATGATCGAGCTCAACAACCACCCGCACTTCGTCGGCTGCCAGTTCCACCCCGAGTTCAAGTCGAAGCCGTTCGCCCCGCACCCGCTCTTCGCGGGCTTCGTCAAGGCGGCCCGCGAGCACCGCGACGCCACCCAGCGGGCCCCGTCGGCCGAGGTGAAGAAGCTGCCGGTGGGGAAGAATGTCTGAGCGCGCCGGGGAGCGCCGCCCGCCGGAGGTGCTGGCCCGCATCGCCGGGCACGAGGTCGGCGACGGGAGGAAGCTCCTCCTCATCGCCGGCCCCTGCGTCATGGAGGGCGAGGCCCACGCCCTGGCCCACGCCCGCAAGGTGAAGGCGCTGGCGGCCAGGCACGGCCTGCCGGTGGTCTTCAAGGCCAGCTTCGACAAGGCCAACCGATCCAGCGGCCGGTCCTTCCGCGGCCCCGGCCTGGAGGCGGGGATGGCCGCCTTCCAGGCGGTCAAGCGCGAGACCGGCCTGCCCTGCACCACCGACGTCCACGAGGCCTGGCAGGCCGAGCCGGTGGGCCGGGTGGTGGACCTGCTGCAGGTGCCGGCCTTCCTGTGCCGGCAGACCGACCTCGTCATCGCCTGCGCCACCCACGGCCGCTCGGTCTCGGTGAAGAAGGGGCAGTTCCTGGCGCCGCGCGAGATGCGCCACGCCGTGGCCAAGTGCGCCGAGGCCGGCAACCGGGACGTGCTGCTCATCGAGCGCGGCGCCAGCTTCGGCTACGGCAACCTGGTGGTCGACATGCGCGCGCTGGTCATCATGCGCGAGCTCGGCGTGCCGGTCTGCCTGGACGCCACCCACTCGGTGCAGCTCCCCGGCGGCGCCGGGGACGTCACCGGGGGCGAGCGCCAGTACGTGGCGCCCCTGGCCCGCGCGGCGGCGGCGGTGGGCATCGACGCCCTCTTCATGGAGATCCACGAGGACCCGGCGGTGGCCAAGAGCGACAGCACCAACAGCCTGGACTTCGACGCGGCCGACCGGATCCTGGGCGAGGTGCTGGCGGTGCGGCGCGCCCTGGGGCAGCCGTGAGCCCGGCCAGGCCGGGGCCGCGTGCCACCGTCTCCCGCGCCCGCATCCCGCCGCGCGCCCTGCTGGCCCGGGCGGCGCGCCTCAGGCTGGTGCTTCTCGACGTGGACGGCGTGCTCACCGACGGCCGGCTCTACTACGGCGCCGAGGGCGAGCTCATGAAGGCCTTCGACGTGAAGGACGGCCACGGCATCGTGCTCCTGCGCGACCACGTGGACTTCGGCGTCATCTCGGGCCGCCCCGGCCTGGCGACGCGGCGGCGGCTCGAGGAGCTGCGCGTGAAGCACCTCGTCTTCGGCCAGCTCGACAAGCTGGCCGGCTACGCCCAGCTCGGCGACCTCGGCCTCTCCGACGAGGAGGTGGCCTACATGGGCGACGACGTGAACGACCTGCCGCTGCTGCGCCGGGTGGGGCTCTCGGCCGCGCCGGCCGACGCGCGGCCGGAGGTGCGGGACGTGGTCCACTTCGTGGCCCGGTCGCCGGGCGGTCGCGGCGCGGTGCGCGAGCTGTGCGATCTCATCGCCGCGGCCAAGGGCGTGGCCCGTCCCTAGCACCCCCCAGCGGGGGGGGCGCGACTGCGCCGCGGAACTTCCTGGCGCCGCGCGTGTTCCAGCTCCGGAGCCCAACCCCCGGAGAGGACCACCGCCATGCCCGACCCGCTCGTCGCCACCCTGCTGCGCCGCGCCGCCCCGCGCCTCGCCCTCGCGGCCACCGTCGCCGTCCTGGGTGGGGGCTGCGTCGCCGTCCCGGCCCGCCGCGCCCCGCCGCCTCCGGCGCCAGATCGGAA
>JAJYAW010000192.1 GCA_021779335.1 Myxococcales bacterium
GCCGGCGGGGCGCGGGGCCGTGGGCGCGCCGGCCACGCTCGGCGGGCTCCTGGCCGAGTACCTCTCGCCGGCCCACTTCGGCGAGCTCCTGCGCTCCAGCCGCTTCTGGCTCCTCTACAGCCTGGCCGCCTTCCCGCTGCTGGTGCTGGCGCTCGAGCCGGGCGGCGGCACGGCCAGCTGGATGTTCGTCTACTTCTCGCTGGTCTGGGCCTGGCTCTTCTTCCGGCTGGTCCAGCCGGAGCCGGGCACCGCGCCGCTGGCGGCCTGGGCCTACCTCATGACGGTGTTCGTGGCCATGCCGCTCCTCCTGATCTGGCTCTCCACGCCGCCGCACCTCACCGAGGCGCTGCTGCGGGCCGGCGGCCCCTGGCGCGCGGTGGGCTTCGTGCTGGGCGTCGGCCCGCGCGAGGAGGCCACCAAGCTCCTGCCGCTGGCGTTCCTGGTCTGGGCGCGGCGGCGCCGCGGCGGGCGGCCGCTCTCGCTGCGCCAGGGGCTGGTGCTGGGCGCGGTGGCCGGCTTCGGCTTCGCCGCCGCCGAGAACGTCGAGTACCTGCGGATGTTCGAGGCCTACGACCTCCAGGCGCTCCGCTGGGGCGTCTTCAGCCAGGCCAGCCTGGACGCCACCATGGCGCGCATGCTCCTGACGCCCTTCATGCACGGCGCCTGGGCCGGCATCGCCGGCTACTTCGTGGCCTGGGGCGAGTGGAACCGGCCGCTCCGCTGGGAGCTGCGCGGCGCGGGGCTGGTCGGCGCCGCGCTGCTCCACGGCGCCTACGACACCGTGGCCGACCTGCCGCTGGTGGCCCTGCTCGTGGTGGCCTTCACCTTCCACGTCCTGGTCCGGTGCATCTCCCGCGCCGCGGCGGCCGGGGGCGAGGAGGCGGCGCTGGCGCAGGGGCTGGGGTGAGCGGCGCCCGCGCCCTCACCGCCTGAAGTCCGCGATGGACGGGACGTGCGGGAGCACCGCGACGGGCCGCTGGCTGTGGTCCGTGTCGAGGTGCACGCAGAGGGCCCCGGGCCAGGCCATGGCGTAGCCGTTGACGTGGGCCGGCTCGTTGTCGAAGGCCGCCACCACGGGCCCCAGCGCCGCCACCCGGGCGGCCGCCAGCGACTTCCACTCGTCGTCGCCGAGCGCGCCGTCGGGCTTCATGAGGAGGTGGACCCGGGCGCCGCCGGGCCGCGGCAGCCCCTCGCGCCCGAGGACCTCCAGCGTGCCCGCCTCCATGCGGCCGGGCCGGCTGGTCACGTAGGCCACCTGGGCCCCGTGCTCGGCCACGGCCCGCACGAAGGCAGGCGCGCCCGGGACGGCGACGTCCTCCCGGCAGTACTCGCTCGTGAAGAAGCGGGCGCTCCAGAAGCGGCGGGCCGGCAGGAGGTGGCGGGCCACCTCGGCGGGCGAGAGGCCGGCCGCGCGCAGGGCGTCGGCCAGGTCCCAGGAGCGCCAGTGCTCGGGCCGCGCCCCGGCCAGCGCCGGCAGCCCGGCCCGCGCCCCGTACTCGCGCAGGATGCGCGCCTGGCGGGGCCGGTTGTCGAGGAGCGTCGAGTCGAGGTCGAAGACCGCCACGCCGCGGGGCGCCGCCGCGCGGGCGCGCGCCAGCGCCTCGTCGAGGATGGAGGCCTGCGCCTCGGGCCGGGCCCGTCCGTCCACGGGCCACAGCCTACCCGGCGCCCGGCCGGCGGCCAGCGCCCATTCGCGCCGGATCGCATTTCGGCTAAGCTCGACCCCCGTGGCCGAGCCCCGCCCCAAGATCCTCGTGGTCGACGACTCCCGCACCCAGCTGGAGTGGCTGGTGGCCGTGCTGCAGCGCGAGGGCTTCGACGTGCGCTCCGCCGCCACCGGCAAGGAGGCCATCCTCAAGGTCCGCACCGAGGCGCCCGACCTGGTACTGCTCGACATGATCCTGCCGGACATGGACGGGCTGGAGGTGCTGCGGCTCGTCAAGGCGCGGCCCGACGATCAGTTCATCCCGGTCATCATCCTCTCGGTGAAGAGCGACCTCGACTCCAAGGTGACCGGCCTGCGCATCGGCGCCGACGACTTCCTGGCCAAGCCCTTCGCCGAGCAGGAGATCCTGGCGCGCTGCGCCGCCATGCTCCGCATCAAGACGCTGCAGGACCAGCTGCGCGCCACGCAGCACAAGCTGGAGGAGCAGTCGATCACCGACGGGCTGACCGGGCTGAAGAACCGGCGGCTCTTCGACGAGCGGCTCGACGAGGAGTTCCGCCGCGCCCAGCGCTACGCGGATCCGGTCTCGCTCATCATGATCGACCTGGACCACTTCAAGCTGGTCAACGACCGGCACGGCCACCAGATGGGCGACATGGTGCTGCGCGAGGCGGCCGCCTGCATCCGCGCCTCCATCCGCGAGCCGGACATCTGCGCCCGCTACGGCGGCGAGGAGTTCGCCGTCATCCTGCCCAAGACCCACCTGGGCGGGGCGCTCACCGTGGCCGAGCGCATCTGGCGCGAGATCGGCGGCAAGGTCTTCCGGCAGGAGGTCACCGAGGGTGGCAGCGCCAGGCCGGTCGAGGTCCACGTCACCGCCTCGCTCGGGCTGGCCTTCTTCCCGTCCAAGGACATCACCTCGTCGGCCCTGCTGGTGAAGTTCGCCGACGAGGCGCTCTACCAGGCGAAGCACCTGGGGCGGAACAACATCTGCCTGTACCAGGCGCAAAACTACCAGGTCGCCCCCGGGGAGCCCTGAGCCCCTTCCCGGCAGAGTCTGCCGAGGGGTATGATCCGACCCGGGGGAGCGCGCAACCCAGGGTCCTGGCACACGAAGCCCCTGATTTCAGAGGGACCCGGGTCCGGGAGCCCTGGATCGAGGCGTGCAACCCCTACATGACCCGTGGACCAGCGTCTCACCACCCCAGGCAACGGCCTCGGCGCGCCCGAGCAGGTGCCCGAGTCGACCCTGCTCATCGTCGACGACGACGAGCACGTGCGCCGGGCGCTGCGGCGCGTCCTCCGGCGCTGCAGGGCCAAGATCCTGGACGCCCCGGACGCCGCGGTGGCCCTCTCCCTCCTCGAGCAGGAGCCGGTGCAGGTGGTGGTCTCCGACTACCGCATGCCCGGCATGAGCGGCGTGGAGTTCCTGCGCGCCGTCAAGGAGCGCTGGCCGCGCATCCAGCGCGTGCTGCTCACCGGCCAGGCCGACTCCACCGCCATCGAGGAGGCCGTCAACCAGTCGGAGATCTTCCGCTTCATCTGGAAGCCCTGGGACGACGCCCACCTCATCATCACCATCCAGAGCGCCATCGACCAGTTCTGGATGGTCGACGAGAACAGCCGGCTGCAGGGGCTGCTGACCCTGCGCAACGACGAGCTGGAGAAGCTCAACCGCGACCTGGACGGCAAGCTGGCGCAGCGCTCCGCCGCGCTGGTGCGGGCCGCCCAGGAGTGGCGCGCCAGCTTCGACGCCATCGGCGACCCCATGGCCATCGTCAAGGGCGGCGGGTGCGAGGTGGTGCGCGCCAACGCGGCCTTCGCCAGGGCCGCCGGCGTGAGCGTCTCCAACCTGGCCGGCCTGCGCTGCTCCGACCACGCCTACGGCCAGCTGCCCTGTCCCACCCGCTGCGCCATGCCCGCCACCGGCGCCGCCGACCGCGAGGCCGCCTTCGGCGAGCGCACCTGGCTGGTGCGCTCCTTCCCCTTCGAGGACGGCGAGTCGCAGGTGCTGGTCTTCAAGGACGTCACCGACGAGCGCGAGGTGTCGCGCCGGCTCTTCCACGCCGAGAAGATGTCGGCGGTGGGCCAGCTGGCCGGCGGCGTGGCCCACGAGATCAACAACCCCCTGGGCGGCATCCTGGCCTTCGCCCAGCTCATGAGCCGGGACGCCAACCGGACCGCCGAGGACCAGGAGAACCTGCGGCTCATCACCGACGCCGCGGTGCGCGCCAAGAAGATCGTCGAGTCCCTGCTCCGCTTCTCGCGCCGCCCGCGCGAGGAGGAGAAGGGGCCGGTGGTCCTGTCGCAGGTCGTCGACGACGCCCTCTTCCTGCTGCAGTCGCAGCTCAAGGAGGGGCGCGTCGAGGTGGTGCGCGAGTACGGCGACGCCGTCGCCCTCGCCAACGCCAACCAGATCCAGCAGATCGTCGTGAACCTGGTGGTCAACGCGCTGCAGGCCATGGCGGGCGACGGGCGGCTCACCGTCTCCGCCGCCGCGGCCGGCCCCGGGCGCGTCCGCCTGGCCGTGGCCGACACCGGGCCGGGCATCAAGCCCGAGGTGGCGCGCCGCATCTTCGAGCCCTTCTTCACCACCAAGCCGGAGGGCCAGGGCACCGGCCTCGGCCTCTCCATCTGCTACCAGATCGCCGAGGAGCACGGCGGCAGCATCCGCCTCGAGCCGTCGCCGGCGCACGGCGCCTGCTTCGTCCTCGAGCTCCCCACCCCGTCCCGAGAGCCCTGAAGGGGAACCGCATGTCCGAGATCGCCGATCCCAAGCCCATCCGAGTGCTCATCGTCGACGATGAGCCGACCCTGCTGCGCGCCCTCGAGGCGCTGTTCAAGAAGAAGGGGTACGACGTGGTGGGGCTCGACTCGCCCATCACCGCCACCCAGCGGCTGGCGGCCGAGGACTTCGACGTCGCCCTGCTCGACATCAAGATGCCGCAGCTCTCGGGCCTGGAGCTCCTCAACGCGGTGAAGCACCGCCGGCCGGAGATCGAGGTCATCATGATGACCGGCCACGCCACGGTGGAGACGGCGCTGCAGGCGGTCAAGAGCGGCGCCTACGACTACCTCACCAAGCCCTTCGACGACGTGGAGCTGGTGGCCCGCTCGGTGGCCAAGGCGGCCGAGCGCAAGGCGCTGTGGGACCGCAACAAGCAGCTGGAGAACCAGCTGCGCGAGCGCGAGGGGCTGCCGCCCGACGGGCTGGTGGGCGCCGCGCCCCCCATCCGCGAGGTGCAGCGGATGATCGACGCGGTGGCCTACTCGGCCACCACCGTGCTCATCACCGGCGAGAGCGGCACCGGCAAGGAGCTGGTGGCGCGCGCACTCCACGCCCGCAGCCCGCGCAAGAGCCAGCCCTTCGTGGCGCTCAACTGCGGCGCCCTCACCGAGACCCTGCTGGAGAGCGAGCTCTTCGGCCACGTCAAGGGGGCCTTCACCGGCGCCCAGCGCGACCAGAAGGGGCTCTTCGACGCGGCCGACGGCGGCACCATCTTCCTCGACGAGATCGGCGACATCCCGCTCTCCACCCAGGTCCGGCTGCTGCGCGTGCTGCAGGAGAGCGAGATCAAGCGGGTCGGCTCGGCCGACTCGGTCAAGGTGGACGTGCGGGTGCTGGCCGCCACCCACCGCGACCTGCCCAAGCTGGTGAAGTCGGGCCGGTTCCGCGAGGACCTCTTCTACCGGCTCAACGTCATCAACATCCCGCTGCCCGCGCTGCGGGAGCGCTCCGAGGACGTGCCGCTGCTGGCCCACCACTTCCTGCGCCGCTACTCCGACCGGCTCGGCAAGCGGGTCAAGACGCTCACGCCCGAGGCGGTGGAGCTGCTGTGCGGCTACCGCTGGCCGGGCAACGTGCGCGAACTGGAGAACGCCATCGAGCGGGCCGTGGTGCTCTGCCGCGGCGACTCGGTCACGCCGGCCGACCTGCCGCCGGCGGTGACCGGCCGGACCGCGCCGCTGGTGCGCGAGGCGCCGGCCGCCGGCGACGAGCAGCAGTGGCTGGCCCTCTCCTACGCCGCCGCCAAGGAGCAGGCGCTGCGCCGCTTCGAGAAGAGCTACGTCGACGCGCTCATGCGCGCCTGCGACAACAACATCTCGGCGGCCGCCCGCAAGGCCGGCATGGACCGCTCCAACTTCAAGCGGGTGCTGCGCAAGTACCGCACCGACGTCGAGCCGGACGAGCCCGGCGACGACGTCCTGCAGGCCTGATCCGCCGCCCACGCCCCCCTCCCCGCGCCCCCTCCGACCCCGCCAGGCCGGAGCGGGGCGCGGACCTCTTCCAGGCCCCGGCGCCGGCCGTCCCGGCGGTCGTCGGCGGCTCCGGCTCCGGCTGCGGAGGCGGCTCCGGCTGCGGCTGCGGCTCCGGCTCCGGCTGCGGAGGC
>JAJYAW010000193.1 GCA_021779335.1 Myxococcales bacterium
GCGCGGAGGCGCGCCCGCTGGCCGCGCGGCTGGCGCGGGCCGCCGGCCTGCCGGAGCGGGCCGGGGAGGAGCCGGCGGCGCTGCTGCTCCGGCTCGTCGAGGAGCACTCCGCCGGCAAGACCCTGGCGCCGCCGCTGCTGGTGCTGGACGGGGTGCAGCTCCCCCACCCGACCACCTCCGGCCTCCAGGCCCTGGCCGGCGCCTGCCTGCGCGGGCGCGCCGCCACCCTCCTCCTGTGCGGCGAGCCGGGGCTGGGCGAGGCGCTGGCGCGGACGGGCGGCGACCCGGGCGAGCGGCGGGCGGCCGAGGTGCTCCTCCCGCCGCTCGACCACCACCAGGTGGGCGAGTACGTGCGCGCCTGGCTCCGGGTGGTCCAGCCGCCGGGGGCGCCGGCGCTCATCTGCTCGCCGGACGCCCTCCTGCTGCTGGCCTGGCGCTCCGGCGGCGTGCTGGAGCGGATCAACCTGCTGGCCGAGAACATGCTCCTCCTGGCCGCGTCGGAGCGGCGCCGCACGGTGACCTCCTGGGACGCCTGGGCGGCCGCCGACCGGGAGCGCTGGTACGACGCCAGGAGGCCGGTGCTGCCGGCGCGGACGCCGGGGTGGCCCTCCGGCGAGGCGGTGGCGGCCCTCGACGCCTGCCGGCGCGCCGCGGGGCTGCCGCCCTGGCCGCGCGGGAGGCCGGGATGACGGGGCGGGGCGGGCTAGGATGCGGGGCGCGCGCGACGGCGCGGCGGCCCGTCGAGGTGGCCGGGTGTGGTGCGAGGGCCCGCGGTCGGGCCCAGGAGGAGTCCAGATGGCGCAGCTCGACGTGATGGCGAAGTTCCAGGGTGTGAAGGGGGTCGTCCTCGGTGATCTGGACGGCGCCTTCCTGGACTCGGTGCGGGAGCCCAACGGAGAGTCGATCGCCGCCGAGATGGGCTTCCTGAGCAGCTCGCTCAAGGAGGCCGGCGAGGCGCTGGGCCTCGGGGTGCTCGGCACGGTGGCGCTGGCCGGACCGGTGCACGCCTCGCTCGTGGTGGTGCGTGGCCAGACCGTCATCACGGCGCGCGTCGAGCCGGTCAAGGCGCTGCCGCTGGTGGAGAAGTCGGTGGAGACCTCGTTCCAGGAGCTGACCTGACATGGAGAACACGCTCCAGAGCCTTCTCGATCTGGCCGGCGTCAACGCGGCCGTGGTGTACGACGGCGCCGGCCGCCTGGTGGCGCAGCGGGGCAAGGCGGTCTACGACCGCGGCCTCTGCGAGCAGGTGGGGGGCCCCATCTCCAGGGCGGTCGACTCCATCCAGCTGCAGCACGAGGACTGGGAGGCCGTCACCGCCCGCTTCGGCGACGGCACCCTCCTGCTGCGCAGCCTGGGCGACGTGGCCGGCGCCTCCTACGTGCTGGCGGTGGTGGCCGACGCCACGCTCAACCCGGCCTTCGCGGCGGTGGCCATCCGGGTGGCCGCCATCAAGCTGAAGAAGCTGCTCGGCGGCGCGGCCTCGCTGCCGGGGCTGTCGGCCCTGCACAGCTCGCTGGGCTCGTCGGTGGGGCCGCCCGGGCCGGGCGGCTCCCAGCTGGGCGCGGCGCGCGGGCCGGGCTCCTCGCAGCTCTACCCCCCCGGGGCGCACCCGGCCTCCGGCTCGCGACCGGCCATGGCCAGCTCGGGCCTGAGCTGGTCGAAGACCGGGGGCTCCAGCCCCTCGTCGGTGGCGGCCTCGGACCCGGCCGCCTCGGCCTGGCTGACGCGCGCCTCCAAGGAGCTGGCCCGCCACGTCGGCCCCATGGCCAAGGTCTACGTGGAGGAGGCGGTGCGGCGCCTCTGCGCCGACGCGACCTTCTCGCTGGCGCACGGCCCGGCCCTGGCCGAGGAGCTGTCCGGGCAGGTCGAGGATCCCAAGGATCGGACCGCCTTCCTCCAGGCGCTGGGGGCGGGCAAGGCGAAGTGACGTCGGGCGCCGGGCGAGCCGGTCGGCGCCCGGCGGTCGAGGCTGACGGCAACCCTCAACGGAAGCTGGGAGACAGGCGATGTCCATCGTACTCGCGGTCCGAAGCAGGCTGAGCGTCAAGATCTCGCTGAAGCTGGCGGGCGTGCTGCTGGTGCTGACGGCGGGCGCCGCGGCCATCATCACGGTGCGGCAGACCAGGCAGATGGAGGCGCTGACGCTGGAGAAGGCCAAGCTGGCGGCCGCCACCGGCGCCCGCGAGTGGGGCGACACCTTCGACAACGCCATCGACAGCGGCCAGCTCAGCGTGGCCGACGTGTTCGACCGCAACTACCGCGAGATCAAGGGCTGGAACTGGGGGAAGAACGCGAAGTACCACACCCGGTACGACAGCTTCACCGACCGGGCGGTGCTGGTCTTCCAGGACAAGTTCCTCGACCAGGAGGACTTCATCTTCGCGGTGGGCGTCGACGAGAACGGCTACCTGCCGACCCACAACACCATCTTCCAGCGGCCGCTGACCGGCGTGCCGGAGCAGGACCTGGCCGGCAACCGCACCAAGCGCATCTTCGACGACCAGGGCGCCGGGCTGCCCGCCGCCAAGAACACCGAGCCGTTCCTGGTGACCGACTACCGGCGCGACACCGGCGAGCGGCTCTGGGACGTCTCCAGCCCCATCTTCGTGAAGGGCAAGCACTGGGGCGGCTTCCGCATCGGCGTGTCCCGCGTCCGCATCGCGGCCCACCAGCGCGAGCTGCTCCTCACCCTCATCCCCATCTTCGCGATCTTCGCGCTCGTCACCATCCTCACCGTGTTCCTGGTGGTGCAGCGGGCCATCCGGCCGGTGGTGGCCCTCACCGCCGCGGCCGAGGCCATCAGCGTCGGCGACGGGCTCGACACCCCCATCAAGTCGGACGAAGTGGACGAGATCGGCCACCTCACCAAGGCGGTGGAGCGGCTCCGCGTCAGCATGCGGGCGGCCATGAGCCGCCTCACCGGCCAGTAGGCCACGAAGGGAGATCGACCATGACCACCACCATCCGGCGGTACAGCCTGTTCCTCGCCCTGGCGGCCGCGCTGTCGCCCGCGCCGTCGACGGCCGCCGAGCCCCGCGCCCGGGGCGAGGCCGCCAGCGACGCCCTGACGGCCCAGGATCGCGAGATGCTCGGCCTGGCGCAGGACTTCGCGCGGCGCGCCAGCGACGCCATGGAGGCCTGGATCGCCAACAAGGAGGTGACCCGGGAGAAGCTCTTCGCCTCCCTCTACTACCCGATCGCCAAGACCGACCCGCCCAAGTTCACCACCGACTGGGACAAGCTCTCGGATCGGGACATCCAGGCCATCGAGGAGGCGGTGCTGGTGAAGTCGCCCACCATCGTCTTCGCGGTGCTGGTGGACCGGAACGGCTACCTGCCCACCCACGACCAGCGCTACTCGCTGCCGCTCACCGGCAACCTGGCCAGCGATCTCGTCAACAACCGGACCAAGCGCATCTTCAACGACAGGACCGGCCTGGCGGCGGCCCGCAGCGAGGCGCCGTTCCTGGTGCAGCGCTACCAGCGCGACACCGGCGAGAACATGGTCGACCTCTCGGTGCCGGTCATGGTGGGCGGCGTCCACTGGGGGGCGGTGCGCATCGGCTACCGCCTGGTCGAGACCCGGTAGGAGCCTCGGGCGCGGCCCGGGCGGGGGGTCAGCCCCGGCCCGGGCTCCGCTACGGCGTCGCGGCGCTGGGCGGCGCCGGCAGGAGCCGCGCCACCACCTCGAGCAGGTCTGCCACACCGAACGGCTTGCCGAGCACCGCGTCCACCGGCAGGAGGGCGCGGGCTGGCGCGGGGGCCACCCCGGAGACCAGGACGACCTTGAGCGGCGCCAGGCGCGGGTCCCGTCGCAGGGTCGCCACCAGCTCGCCGCCGCTCATGCCCGGCATCATCATGTCGATGAGGACCACGTCCGGCAGGGGGTCGCGGGCCAGGGCGGCGAGCGCCAGGCTCCCGCTGGCGACCGCCTCGACCGGGTAGCCCTCCAGCTCCAGGGCCTCGGCGATGTTCTCGCGCAGGGCGTCGTTGTCGTCGACGACCAGGATCCGGCGGGTCGGTGGCACGCGCCCGCTTCAATAGCGCCGAACGCCCCGGCCGGGCAACCCATCGCGGCGGCCGGCGTGGAATATCCGCGCCGCCGGGGCGTAGGGAGGACATGTTCACGTTCCTCCTCTGGCTCCTCCTCCTGGCCCTGTCCTGGCCACTGGCGCTGCTGGCCCTGGTGCTCTACCCGCTCGTCTGGCTCCTCCTCCTGCCGTTCCGGCTGGTCGGGATCGCCGTGGACGGCGTGTTCGGGCTGCTCCGGGCGGTGCTGCTCCTGCCGGCCCGCGTCCTGGGAGGGCCGCGGGCCCTGCGCGGCTGAGCGGCCGACCAGCCCCGGACCGCGGCCTTCAGGAGGGGCGGCGGCCGTCGGTGCGGCGCCGCCCGGCCGGCGGCGCCTTGCGCCGCGCCAGGTGGTGGCCCAGGGGCACGTCGTTCGCGGCGATGTGGAAGCGGAGCCACTCCGGCAGCCGGACGCGCAGCCACTCGCCGACGAGGGGCGAGGGGCCGTGGGCCCTCAGCTCGCAGCGCAGCTGCTCCAGGTCGGCCAGGAAGACCTCGTGCGCCACCCGGTGGCGACCCCGCTCCGGGTACAGGGTCTCCTCCATGAGGGCCTCCTCCCGGGTGGTGTGGGTCATCATCGCGTCGGAGAAGTCGGCCACGGCCTGCTCCACCGCCGCCGCCGACCCGGACGCCATGGCGGCGCGGGCCTCCTCCAGCAGGTCGAGGAGGCCCGCGTGCTGCCGGTCCAGCTCCTCGTGGTGCAGCGTCAGCTCTGGGGCCAAGGCCACGTTCAGCCCTCCTCCCGGGCGGGCGCGATTCTCACCTCGACGCCGAGGCGGGCTCAAGTCCCTTGGACGGTGGGCGCGCGGACGCCCGAGCGGGCGCGGGGCTCGGCCCGGTCAGGGCGGCGGCTGCCCGCGGATCCGCGCCGCGTCCCGGCAGCTCGCCCCGTCGCCCGCGGCGCAGGCCTCCTCGAACCAGCGCAGCCCCGCTTCCGCGTCCTTGGGCGCCCCGTCGCCGGTGTAGCTCCGGTAGCCCAGGTTGGCCGCCACCGCGGCCAGGGCGCGGCGCGCCTCCTCCCGCACGCCGGGCCGTCCGCCCCAGGCCACCGGGCGCAGCAGCCGCGCCGCCTCCTCGAGCCGCCCCTGCTGCACGGCCAGCAGCCCGCGGTCGTAGGCGAGGCCGTCGCCGGCGCGGGCGTCGCGCGCCAGCCCCGCCCGCTCGGCCTGGCCGAGCAGCGCGGCGGCCTTGGCCTGGTCCCCGTCTCGCAGCGCCTGGTCGAGGCGCTGCAGCAGCTCGCCGGCGGCCAGGTGGGAAAGGCCCGGGCGCGGCCAGCAGGCGGCCACGCCGAGGGCGAGCAGCACCGCCGCGAAGGCGGCGACCGCGGCCGGGCGCCGCGCCGGCGAGGTGAGGAGCCAGGTGGCGAGCCCACCGGCCAGGAGCCCGCCGGCGTGGGCGGCGTGGTCGAGCGGGAGGTGGAGGGAGATGGCCACGGCGGTGAAGACGACGAGCTGCAGCGCCACCGAGACGGTGGCCCGGCTGCGCAGGAAGGGGCGCCAGCCGGGGAGGGCGCGCCGGTGCAGGACCATGGTGGCCCCGATCATGCCGAAGAGGGCGCCGGAGGCGCCCACCGAGATCAGGTCCTGGACCAGGAGGGAGGCGGCCGAGGCCGCCAGCCCGGCCACGGCGTAGAGGAGGAGGAAGCGGGCCGTGCCGAGCGCGCGCTCCACGAGCCGGCACCAGCCGAGCCCGAACACGACGTTGAGCCCCAGGTGGAGCCAGCTGGCGTGGAGCAGGACCGCGCTCCCGAGCCGCCACCACTCGCCGCTCCAGACGCGAGAGCGCTCCAGGGCGCCGGCCCGGACCAGGAGCTCCACCGGCAGGGCGTCGAGGGCCCCGCCGCTGGCGGCGCCGGCCGTCCGGGCGGCCGCCAGCGCCAGCCACGCGAACAGGCCGACCTCGACGGCCACCAGCCCGAACGAGCCGGGGGTGGCGGCCACCTCGGCGAGCCGGGCGGACCAGCGGTCCCGTGGCGGCC
>JAJYAW010000194.1 GCA_021779335.1 Myxococcales bacterium
GAGCAGCGCCGCCGGGCCGAGCCCTGGCGGGAGGCCGGACGGCCGGATGACCCGGTGGAGCGCGGCGAGCCGCCGGCCCGGGCGGAGGCGCCCCAGGACCTTGCGGGCGGCGGCCGGGGGCTCGCCGAGGAGCGGCAGGAGCCACCCGAGCGATCCGGCCAGCAGGAAGGCGCGGGCGGCGAACGCGTCGGTGGAGCCGGCCAGGCGCAGCGTGGCGAGCCGGCCGCCCTCCAGGCCGATGGACTCGACGACCGCCGGCTCGGCGGGGCCGCCGAGCAGGTCCCCGCGCGCCTCCGCCACCTTGCGGCGCAGCGCCTCCTCCAGCGACGGGACGCCGTGGGCGGGGCGGACCAGGCCGCGCAGCGCCACGCCGGCGAGCCTGGCCACGCCGAGCGGCGCCGGCGGGCCGTCCAGCTGCCCCAGCAGCCAGGGCAGCGCGGCCAGGGCGGCGCCGAGCGGGTGCTCCTCCAGGGGTCGCAGCGGCGGGCGGGCGGTGAACCCCGCCAGGGCCGCCTGGCGGAGCGCCTTGCGGAGGGCAAAGCGATCGAAGAAGCCGCCCGGCGGCAGCGGCGGGCCGTCCTGCAGGAGGCGGCCGCCCGCGTCGGCCTCGGCCAGCAGCGCCTGCAGCCCGGACAGGAGGCGGGTGGCCTCGGCCGGCCACTCGCGCCGGAGCTCGGCGGCCAGCGCGGCCGGGTCGCGGTGGAGGTCGAGCCGGTGGCGCGCCAGGAGGAGCTGCAGGTCGGGCGCGAGGTGCTCCTGCGCGCGGACGGCGTCGGAGGCCAGCCCCACCTCGCCGAGGAGCGCCTCGGCCGCCGGCAGGTGGCGCAGCGACGGCTGCAGGGTGGGCTCGGTGGGCAGGAGCCAGCCGCCGTCGGCGCGCGGGGCCCGGCCGCCCTCGTCGACCAGGAGGACGCGGAAGCCGCGCCGCGACAGCAGCGCCCCGGCCGCCGCGCCGCCCACGCCGGCGCCGAGGACGCAGACGTCGTAGCGTCGCTGGGTGGCGGGGGGCTTGAAGGTGGTGGCCAAGGTGGGCTCGGTGGGCGGGGAGGGGGACTGCGGCCGCTAGGCCGGCGCCCGGGAGGGGCGCGGCGCCCCGGCCGGCGCGGGGGCGCCGTCGAGGTGGACGCGGCGGCCGGAGAGCGAGAGCCGGCCGGCGGCGAGCCAGCCGACCGCCTCGGGGTAGAGCCGGTGCTCCTCCACCAGGATGCGGGCGGTCAGGCTCCGCTCGTCGTCCCCCTCGAGCACGGGCACGGCCGCCTGCGCGATGATGGGGCCGGTGTCGGTCCCCTCGTCCACGAAGTGGACGGTGCAGCCCGCCAGCTTGACGCCGGCGGCGAGCGCCTGCGCCTGGGCGTGCAGGCCCGGGAAGGCGGGCAGGAGCGCCGGGTGGACGTTGAGGAGGCGCGGGCAGCCGCGGCTGGCCGGCGTGGGGCCGAAGGCGCGCAGCAGCGTGGGCGTGACGAGGCGCATGTAGCCCGCCAGGCAGACCACCTCCACGCCGGCGGCGTCGAGCCGCTCCAGCAGCGCGGCGTCGTACGCGGCGCGATCGGTCATCCCCTTGGAGGGCAGGCAGTGGTGGGCCACCCCGGCGGCGGCGGCCCGCTGCAGCGCCCCGGCGCCGGGCACGTTGGCCAGGACCAGCGCCACCTCGGCGTCGATGCGCCCGGCCCGGCAGGCGTCCAGCAGCGCCTGCAGGTTCGTCCCCGACCCCGAGGCGAGGACGCCGAGCCGCGTCACCAGACCACCTCGCAGGTGGCCTCGCCGCGGCCCCGCTCGATGGCGCCGACGGTCCAGGCGGCCAGGCCGCGGGCCTTGAGGACGGCGTGGGCCGCCGCCTCGTCGCCGGGCGCCACCACCAGGGTGAGCCCCAGCCCCATGTTGAAGGTCCGGTACATCTCGGCGCGCGGCACGTCCCCCTCGCGCTGCACCAGGTCGAAGATGGGCGGCTGCTCCCAGCGCTTCTCCTCCAGCACGGCGCGGGTGCCCTCGGGCAGGTTGCGCGGCACGTTGCCGGGCAGGCCGCCGCCGGTGATGTGGCTGAGGGACCTCACCTTGACCACCTCGAGGAGCGCCAGCACGTCCTTGGCGTAGATGCGGGTCGGCTCGAGGAGCAGGTCGGCCAGGCTGCGCCCGTCGCAGGACTCGAAGCGGCGGTCGAGCGGGTGCCGCTCCAGCAGCGCCTTGCGCGCCAGGGAGTAGCCGTTGGAGTGGAGGCCGGAGGAGGCCACGCCGATGACGACGTCACCGGGCACGACCCGCGTGCCGTCGACGATGTCGGGGCGGTCCACGCAGCCCACCGCGAAGCCGGCCAGGTCGTACTCGCCGCGCTCGTAGAAGCCGGGCAGCTCGGCGGTCTCGCCGCCGATGAGGGCGCAGCCGGCCTGGCGGCAGCCCTCGGCGATCCCCTTCACCACCTCGGCGCCCTGCTCGGCGGAGAGCTTGCCGGTGGCGTAGTAGTCGAGGAAGAAGAGCGGCTCGGCCCCCACCACCGCGATGTCGTTGACGCACATGGCGACGAGGTCGATGCCGACGGTGGCGTGGCGGTCGGCCGCGAAGGCCACCTTGAGCTTGGTGCCCACGCCGTCGGTGCCGGACACCAGCACCGGCTGCCGGTACCTGGCGACGTCCAGGGCGAAGAGCCCGCCGAACCCGCCGATGCCGGCCAGCACCTCCGGCCGCAGGGTGGGCCGGGCGTGCGGCTTGATGAGCTCGACGAGCCGGTCGCCCTCGTCGATGTCCACGCCCGCGTCGCGGTAGGTGAGTGACATGCGGCCCCCTGTACCGCGCCCGGGGTGGGAGCCGCAAGCCGCCAGATCCCGGCCGCCGGGACGGCGGCTTCGTTGACGCCCGCGGCGGCGTCGGCTAGGAACCAAGGGTAGAAGACCCCCATGGCCGACGACCCCATGTTCCAGCGCTTCGGCCGGGCGTTCCCTCGCGGCGCGGTCCTGTTCCGGGAGGGCGAGCCCGGCCAGGAGATGTTCGTGGTCCACCAGGGGCGGGTCGCCATCACCAAGAACGTGGGGGAGGTGGAGAAGCTCCTCTCCACGCTCGGTCCGGGGGAGTTCCTGGGCGAGATGGCCATCCTGAACAACCGGCCCCGCTCCGCCACCGCCACCTGCGCGGAGGACTGCGAGCTCCTGGTCATCGACGCCAAGACCTTCGAGGCGATGATCCGCTCCAGCGCGGAGATCGCGGTGCGGCTCATCAAGAAGCTCTCCGACCGGCTCGCCGAGGCCAACGAGCAGATCGAGAACCTGCTCCTCACCGACGCGGCGTCGCGGGTCGTCCACTACCTGGCCACCGCCGCGGAGCGCGCCCCGCGCACGGCGGCCGGGCAGAAGATCGACATGCGGCCCCGGGAGCTGGCGGCGCGGGTCGGGGTCCGGCCCGAGCAGGCCGACGAGGCCCTCATGAAGCTGCTCAAGGCCAAGCTCCTCTCGGTCCACCCGGACGGCCTCGTCATCCCCGACGTGGCCAAGCTGCGCCACTTCCTGGAGTTCCTCCAGATGAAGGCCCAGTTCGGGGACCTCGCGTGAGGCTCCAGGTCCTGGGCTGCTCCGGCGGCGAGCTGCCCCGCCACAGGACCACCTGCTTCCTCCTCGACGGCAAGCTGGCCATCGACGCGGGCGCGCTGACGGCCTCGCTCCCCCTGGAGCAGCTCCTCCGGGTGGACGACATCGTCCTCACCCACAGTCACTTCGACCACGTCAAGGACGTGCCGCTGCTGGCCGACCTGCTGGTGGGGCGCCGCCGGACCCCGCTGCGGGTCCACGCCTCCACCGCCTGCGCCCGCACGCTGCGCCAGAGCGTCTTCAACGGCGAGCTGTGGCCCGACTTCACCCGCATCCCCAGCGCCAGGGCGCCGGTGCTGGAGATCCGGCCGTTCGACGCGCGGCGCGCCTTCAAGGCCGGCGGCTACTCCTTCCGCCCCTCGCCGGTGTGCCACCCGGTGGAGTCGGTGGGCTTCGTCATCGGCGACGGGAAGGCCGGGCTGGCCATCTCCGGCGACACCGGCCCGACCGTCGAGTTCTGGAGGCGCGTCAACGCCGCCAGGCGGCTTTCGGCGCTGCTGGTGGAGGTCTCCTTCCCCAACGACCTGCAGGGGCTGGCCGACGTCTCGGGGCACCTGACGCCCAACACGCTGGCGACCGAGCTGGCCAAGCTGGACCGGCGCGGCGTCCCGGTGCTGCTCTACCACCTGAAGCCCGCCTACGAGGCCACGCTGCGGCGCGAGGTGGCGGCCCTCCGGCTGCCGGGCGTGCGCATCCTCAAGGTCGGGGACCGCTTCGACCTCTGAGGTCGCGCGGGCGCGGCGCGGCGGGCCCGGCATGACGCGGCCGGTCAAGGCGGGCCCGATCCCGCGGCTTCCGGGTCCCGCCGTCTCGGTGTAAAGAGGTGCCGCCCCACGCACCGAGAGGAAGCCCGATGGCCTGGTTCTCGAAGGAGAAGAAGCTCAAGTCGAAGGCGACCACGCCCGAGGCGCCGCCCCCGGCCGCCAAGAAGGGCGAGGGCATCTGGAACAAGTGCGACGGCTGCGGCGAGGTCTCCTCCAAGTCCGACTGGGAGAAGAACTGGAACGTCTGCCCGCTCTGCGGCCACCACGACATGCTGCCGGCGCGCCGCCGCTTCGAGCTCCTGCTCGACCCGGGCAGCTGGCAGGAGCTGGACGGCGACCTCACGCCCCAGGACCCGCTCGGCTTCAGCGACGCCAAGAAGTACAAGGACCGGCTCAAGTCCACCTACAAGGCCACCGGGCTGCGCGACGCGTTCATCTCCGGCGTGGGCAGCATCGGCGGGACGCCGGTCTCCCTGGGCTCCTTCGCCTTCGAGTTCATGGGCGGGTCGATGGGCTCGGTGGTGGGCGAGAAGGTGGCGCGCGTCATCGACCGCGCCTACGAGCGGCGCATCCCCTGCATCGTCTTCAGCTCGAGCGGCGGCGCCCGCATGCAGGAGGGCATCTTCTCCCTCATGCAGATGGCCAAGACCTCGGCGGCGCTCAACCGCTTCCGGGCCGTCCGCAAGCCCTACGTCTCGGTCATGCTCCACCCCACCACCGGCGGCGTGGCGGCCTCGTTCGCATGGCTGGGCGACGTGATCATCGCCGAGCCCAAGGCGCTCATCGGCTTCGCCGGCCCGCGCGTCATCGAGCAGACCATCCGCGAGAAGCTGCCCCCCGGCTTCCAGCGCTCCGAGTTCCTCATGGAGCACGGCATGATCGACGCCATCGTCCCGCGCGGCGAGATGCGCGACCGGCTGGCGCAGCTCCTGGCGCTGCTCGGCTAGTCCGCGGGCGGGCGCCGGAGGCGCCGCATGCACGACGTCCACCGCTACCTCGAGGCGCTCTCGCCGCTGTCGATGCGCTTCGGGCTGGAGCGCATGGAGCGCGCCCTGGCGGCGCTGGGCCACCCGGAGCGGGCCGCGCCCGTGCTCCACGTGGCCGGCACCAACGGCAAGGGGTCCACCTGCGCCATGGCCGAGCAGGCGCTGCGGACCGCCGGCCTGCGCACCGGCCTGTACACCTCGCCGCACCTCGTCACCTTCAACGAGCGGATCCAGGTGGGCGGCGCCCCGATCGACGACGCCGCGCTGGCGCGGGCGGTGGGGGCGGTGCGGGAGGCCTGCCCGTGGCACGAGGCGGGCGCGCCGGAGGAGCGGCTCACCTACTTCGAGGTGGCCACGCTGGCCGCCTGGGTCCACTTCGCCGGGGCGCGCGTGGACGTGGCGGTGGCGGAGGTGGGGCTGGGGGGCCGGCTCGACGCCACCAACGTGCTCGCGCCGGCGGTCACCGCGGTGGCCCGCATCGGCCTGGACCACACGCGCTGGCTCGGCGACACGGTGGAGGCGGTGGCGCGCGAGAAGGCGGGCATCCTCAAGCCGGGCGTGCCGGCGGTCTTCCACGCGGTGCAGCCCCCCGGCGTGCTGCAGGTGCTGGCCGCCGAGGCGGACCGCCGGGGCGCCCCCTGGTCGGTGGCGCCGGCCACCTGGGACGGCCCGCTGGCGCTGGCCGGACCGCACCAGCAGGGCAACGCCGGGCTGGCGGCGGCG
>JAJYAW010000195.1 GCA_021779335.1 Myxococcales bacterium
GGTGTTATCAAATTTGATAACACCTCGAATCGAGCGACCGGACGGCTCGGCCCCGCGCCGACCCCCGCTGGGGGCCGGCCGGCGCCGTCAGGGCCGATTCTTCAACAGCCTGCTAGGTGCACTTCACCCGCGTCACCTTGCCGTTCTTGGACTCCTCGCAGTACTGCTTCCCGTTGTCGTCCACGCAGGTCCGCCACGAGGTGCCGTTGGGCTGCTTCATCCAGTCGGTGCACGAGGGCACGGCCAGCGCGGCGGTGGCGCTCGCCACCAGGGCCAGCGCCACGAGCGAGAGCAGCAGCTTGCGGTGGTTCATGCGGTCTCCCTGGGAAGTCGGGCCCGTGCCAGCCGGCCCGGTACGCTCCGGGAGCGTAGCAGCCGGGCGCCGCCGACGCCATGACGGTGGGTGAACCCACCCAGTTCGGGTGGGGTGGACTCCGCGCCGCCAGGTGCTATCGTCGCAGCGATCAGATGCGAGCCGAGGGGCGGTGGCTCGAGGCGGCGGCGCCGTGGCCGCGTCGAGCGTGGACGACGGGGAGGGCGGTCGCGACGCTGGTGGCGCTCACCGGCCTCGCGCTCCTGGGCGGCTGCGCCTCGCTCCGCGCCGCCGAGGTGGCGCAGGCCCGGCGGTCTCCGACGGCCAGGATCCTCGACGTCCCGTTCGAGCCCCAGGGCGAGGCCACCGACTGCGGGGTGGCGGCCGCCGACATGGTGACCCGGTACTACGGGGCGCCGCTGGCGGGCGCGCCGCGGGAGCGGCTGGCCAGCGAGGCCAGGACCCGGGGCGCCGTGTCCGGCCGGGCGCTCAAGGCGAGCCTCCAGGAGGCGGGGTACTTCGCGGCGCTCTTCGCGGGCTCTCTGGACCGCGAGGTGACCGGCCTCTACCGGCAGCTCGACCTCGGGCGGCCGCTCATCGTCATGGTGCGCCCCTCGCCGGCCGCGCCGGGCCACTACGTCGTCCTGGCCGGCCAGGACGCGGCGCGCGGCGTCCTGGTCATCCTGGATCCGCTGGTGGGGCCGCGCGTCGTCGAGACCGCGAGGTTCCTGAAGGCCTGGGAGGGCGCGGGGCGCTTCACGCTGCTGGCCGCGCCGCCGGCTCGCCAGGAGCCGCCGGCGGCGGGTGCGGTCACGAACACCGACAGGCAAGGAGGAGGAACCCGATGAGACGCGTGACGTTGGCAGCGGCGGTTCTTTCGGCGCTGGCGATCCAGGGCCTCGCCGGGCAGGCGCGGGCCGCCGAGCCGGAGGCGGAGGCGGAGGCGAGCGCCGTGGCGCCGCCGGGCGTCGGCGCGGTGCCGGTCGCGCCCTCGGAGCAGGCGCTCCTGGCGGCGCAGGAGGCGCAGGCGCCGCAGCTGCAGGAGGCCGCGGCGGCGGGCTGCGAGGAGCGCTGGTTCAACGACGAGCAGCGGACCCGGCTCATCTGCGGCAACCCGGTCCAGAAGGCGATCGGCGGGGCCCTGGTGGGCGGCCTCGTGGGCGGCCTGCTCTCCGGCCCGCCGGGGATCCTGATCGGCGCGCCCATCGGCGCCCTGCTGGGCTACGTGGCCGAGGGCTTCCACTCGGGCTTCTGATCACCGCGGGCCGGGCGCCTCCGCCCGAGACCGCTCCACCCGGGCGCGGTAGGCGTCCAGGCCGCGGCTCGCCGACGGGAGGCGCGCCGCCGCCAGGCCCGCCGCCGCGAGCAGGAGGAGGAGGCCCGCGAGCCGGAGCCCCCGGGTCCCGGCGCGGAGCGGCGCGAGGGCGCAGAGACCCGCCAGGGCCGCGGCGGCGACGCCCGCCTCCGGCGCGCCGACGATCCCGCCCACGAGGAGGAGCAGGAGCGACGCCCAGCTCAGCGCGCGAGCAGACTGCGAGGCCATGGTGCTCCTCCCGGCGGGCGGCGCGAGCGGCCGCGTCGCCCACGGTCACCGCGGCGCGAAGGCCGCCACGTATAAGTAGTGGTCCTGGATGAACCCGACGTAGTCCCGGCGGTAGACGAGGTAGGCCTCGAGCTCGTAGCGCCGGCCGGGCTGGAGCGCGCGGCAGTCGCCGCCCCGGATGCCGGCCAGGTGGTAGAAGGGGCCGGAGCGGCTCTGGTCCTCCGCGACCAGGAGTGATCCCTCCCCGCAGGTCTCGCCGGCGACGATCGTGATGATCCGCTTGCGGGGCGGCGTCAGCGGGCCGGACTCGCCGGGCGCCGGGAGCGCGGGCTCCGGCGCCGCCCGGCCGTCGGGCAAGGCGTAGTCCGCCGCCTTCATGGCCTCGAAGCGGGCCCGTTCCCTGGTCAGCCGGGCGAGCTGCGCCTCGAAGCGCGGCACGTTCTCCGCAGGGCCGAGGCCGCCGCGGGCGGCGCGCAGCCGCTCCTCGGCGCCCTCGAGCTCCAGCGCGACGGCCCGGCGGGTGGCCTCGAGGCAGCCTCGCCGGAGCTCGGCCTCGCTCTCGCCGGGGGCCGCGGCGCGGGCGGGCGTCGCCAGGAGGGGAAGGGCTGCGAGGAGCCAGGTGAGACGAAGCGCGGTCGTCACGGCGGTGTCCTCCTGCGGACGGTGAGCCCGACCCCGTCGAGGCGGCGCGCCTCGGCCGAGGGCGCCATTGTAGGTGAAATGGCCAGGGAGGGGCCTGTTCCTCGACCCCACCCTCGGCCAGAATCCCCGCCTCATGTCCGCGCCTGCGGCAGCGCCTCACCGCGATCTCGGGACCGGCCTCATCGTCCTCTACAAGGCCCTGAAGGCGGCGGTGGAGGTGGCGCTGCTGCTCGGGATGCTCGCCCTGGCGCGCGGGGGGGAGCACCACACCGCCGCGCGCCTGGCGGCGGTGGCGCGCGAGCACCTGGCCAGCCGCTGGAGCCTGGAGCTCTCCGAGGCGCTGGGGTTCCTGGCGAGCGGGCGCGGGCAGCGGCTGGCGGAGCTCGGCCTCGCGCTCGACGGGCTCCTGACCGCGCTGGAGGGCTGGAGCCTCTGGCGCGGCTACCGCTGGGGTCCCTGGCTGGTGGTGTGCGCCTCGCTCCTCCCGCTCCCCTGGGAGCTCTGGGAGCTCGGCCGGGGCTGGCGGTGGAGCCGCGTCGCCCTGATCGGCGCCAACCTCGCGGTGGCCGGCTACCTGGCCTGGCGCATCGCGCGCCGGCGGCGAGGACGCCCGGGGCGCGCCGGCGAGGCGGCGTGAGCGCGGCCGGCTCCACCTTTCCGGCCGCTGTGCCATCATCGGCGCGCATGCGCCGCGCCGTCCTCGCCTCGCTCCTGCTCCTGACCGCCGGCTGCCGCACCGCCCGCGGCACGGCCGACGAGCCGGTGGTCCTCTCCCTCACCTTCCGGGGCGTGAAGGCGGTGGACCAGGACGACCTGCGGGCGAAGCTGGCCACCCAGGCGCCCCGCCACTTCTGGAACGGCGTGGAGCGGCTCGACCCGGACGCGCTGGCCCTGGACCGGCGGCGGGTGGAGGCCTTCTACCGGGAGCACGGGTACTACGCCGCGACCGTCCAGGCGCCCGAGCTGGTCCCGGCCGGCGCCGGGCGGGTCCGGGTGGTCTTCCGGGTCCACGAGGGGGCGCCGGTGCGGGTCTCCCGCGTGGTCGTGGAGGGGCTCGACGACGCGCCGGCGGTCCGCGTCCAGGCGGGTCCCCTGGCCCTCCAGGACGGCATGATCTTCAGCGAGGCGGCCTACGACGCCACCAAGGCCCAGCTCCAGCGGGCCCTGGCCACCACCGGCTACGCCACCGCCAAGGTGACCCAGGCGGCCCAGGTGCTCCCGGAGGAGCGGACCGCCGCCGTGACCTACCGGGTCGAGCCCGGGCCGCGCTTCCGCCTGGGCCGGATCTTCGTGGCCGGCACCTCGGCGGTGCCGCGGCAGAAGGTGGTGGCGCAGGCGGAGCGCGAGGCCAGGGCGGGCGACTGGTACGACGAGCAGAAGCTGGAGCTCATGCAGAAGCGGGTCTTCGACCTGGGCGTCTTCGCCGGCGTGCGCGTCAACGCGGGCGAGCCGGACCCGGTGCGCCGCACGGTGCCGGTGGTGGTGGCGGTGCGCGAGGCGCCGTTCCGCACCCTGGCGCTGGGGCCGGGCTTCGGCTTCCAGAAGAGCCGCTGGGAGGCGCAGGGGCAGGTTTCCTGGACGCACCGCAACTGGCTGGGGGGGCTGCGCAGGCTCCAGCTCGACGCCAAGGGCGGCTACGCCTGGCTCCCCCCGGCGCGCCAGGGGACGGTGGGCAAGGTCTCGGCCGAGTTCGCCCAGCCGGGCGCGGTCCTCTCCGACCGGGTGGATCTCACCGCCCGGGTGGAGGTGGAGAAGGTCCTGGAGCAGGCCTACGGCTCGATCACCGAGCGGCTCCGGCTCGGCGCGCCGTTCCGCCCGGCCACCCGGTGGTCGGTCTCGCCCTCCTACAACCTGGAGGTCTACCGGCTGCGCGACCTGACGCCGGCCGCCTCCGGGCTGCCGCAGGTGGAGGCCTGCCCCAGCGGCCGCTGCCTGCTCTCCTACCTGGAGCAGGCGGTCACCTGGGACGGGCGCGACCAGCCGCTCGCCACCACCCGGGGGCTCTACCTCTCGCTGGCGGTCCAGGAGGGCTTCACCATCGGCAGCCTGGGCTACCGCTACCTCCGCTTCCTGCCGGAGACCCGCGTCTTCCTGAAGCTCGGCCGCGGCACCGTGCTGGCCGCGCGCGTCATGCTCGGCGCCCTGGTGCCCATCGGCGAGACCGGCCCCGCCCCGGTGGTGGCCCTCTTCACCGGCGGTGGAGCGATGGCCATGCGCGGCTACGGGGCGGACCGGCTCTCGCCGATGACCTACCTGGACGGCAGCTGGCTCCCGACCGGCGGCAACGGCCTCCTGGAGGGCAACCTGGAGCTCAGGCAGGACCTGGGCGGCGACCTGGGCGGCGTGCTCTTCCTCGACGGCGGCAACGTCTCCGGCGCCTCCGGCAGCCCGGGGGCCTGGCGCACCGTCCTCGACGTGACCAGTCTGCAGCTGGCGGCCGGCGTGGGCGTCCGCTACCGCACCCCCTTCGGCCCGGTCCGCTTCGACGTGGCGGGCCGCCTGCCCACCGACTGGAGCGCGGGTGTCCCCTTCTCCCACCGCTTCCCCACCGTGCCGGGCAGCTCCGGCCACCGCGAGCCCATCGTGACGCTCAACCTCACGCTGGGTGAGGCCTTCTAGCCGTGCGCCCCGCCCTCGCCCGCCTCGTCGCCGCCGCCGGCTGGGCCCTGCTGGGGGTCCTGGCCCTGCTCGGCGTGGCGCTCTCGACGGTGGTCGGCCTCTCCTCGTCGGCGCTGGGGCGCCCGGTGGTGGCGGGGCTGCTGACCCGCCAGGTGGGCGCCATGATCGCCGGGCGGCTCGAGCTCGAGGCGGTGGGGGTGCTCCCGCAGGGCGGGCTGGAGCTGCGCGGCCTGCGCCTCTACGATCCGGACCGGCGGCTGGTGCTCCAGGCCTCGAGCGCGCGCCTCTTCCTCGACCTGACCCGGCTGCGCGGCCGGGAGGTGGGGGCGGTGCTGGAGCTCGACGCCCCCTCGCTGATGGTGGAGACCGGCGAGGACGGCCGCACCTCCCTGGCGCGGGCGCTGGCGCCGCGCCGGCCGGAGCAGGCGGCCCGCCCGCCCGGAGCGCCCCTGGCGCGGCCGAGCTGGACGCTGCGGCTCACCCGGCTCACCGTCCGCGGCGGGGAGCTCTGGTGGCAGGACGCCGCGGGGAAGACCGCGGCCGAGCTGCGGGGGTTCGACCTGGACGCCGAGGGGGCCTACGGCCCAAAGAGCGGCTTCCTCGGGCTGCGGGCCCGCGCCGACCTGTCGGCGCCGCTGGCCGGTCCGCTCTCGCTCGACGTGGCGGCCAGCCTGCGCGGCGACCGGCTCTCGGTGCCGGTGCTGCGCGCCGCGCTCGGCCCCTCGCTCGTCGAGGCGCTGGGCGAGGGCGACCTGGCCCGCGGGACCTTCCGCGCCGCCCTGACCCGCTTCGGCGTGGACGCGGCGGCGGCGCGGCGCATCGATCCGGCGGCCCGCCTGGGCGGGGACCTGGCGGGGAGCGGCTTCGCGGCGTCGGACGGCCAGCTCGTCACCGCCGCGCTCGACGTCCAGCCGGGCGACCTG
>JAJYAW010000196.1 GCA_021779335.1 Myxococcales bacterium
GGCTCACCGGGCTCAGGCCGGCGACGCCGCCCCTGCAGGACGAGGCGGAGGCCAGGCGGCGCCGCAAGAAGGCGACGCACGCCGGGCCGCGGCCGTGACGGCGGTCACCGCCGGTCCGCGCGCGGCGACCGGCGGTGAGGGCGGGGCGGAGGGGCCGGCGCCCTGCCGGGCCAGACCCACCGTCCGCTTGTGGCGGCCCCCGCCGGCCACTAGAGTCCCCGCGTCCTCCACGCGGAGAATCCATGGTCACCAGCACCTTCGACGCCGTCGTCATCGGAGCCGGCCCCGGCGGCTACGTCGCCGCCATCCGGCTGGCCCAGCTCGGAAAGCGGACCGCCCTCGTCGAGAAGGAGTCGCTGGGCGGCGTCTGCCTCAACTGGGGCTGCATCCCCTCCAAGGCGCTCATCGCCGCCGCCAACCTGGTGGAGGACGTCCGGGGCGCCGCCGGGCGAGGCGTGCTCGTCGAGGCGCCGCGCATCGACGTCGACAAGCTGCGGGCCTACAAGGACTCGGTGGTGAAGAAGCTGGTGGGCGGGGTGGGGCAGCTCGAGAAGGGGAACGGCGTCGAGGTCCTCAAGGGGACCGCGAGGTTCGTCGGCCCGGGCGCCATCGAGGTGACCGGCAGCGCCGGGACCGCCCGCGTCGAGGCCGGGGCGTTCGTCGTGGCCACCGGGGCGCGCCCCATCGAGATCCCGGGCTTCGCCTTCGACGGCAAGGACGTCTGGAGCGCCCGGGAGGCGGTCGACCTCCCCGAGGTGCCGAAGCGGCTGGTGGTGGTGGGCGGCGGCGTCATCGGCCTCGAGCTCGGCACCGTCTACGCCAAGCTCGGCGCCAGGGTGACCTTCCTCGAGGCGCTGCCCCAGATCCTCGGCGGCGTCGAACCGGAGGCGGTCCGGCTGGTCCAGAAGGGGCTGCGCCAGCGGGAGGCCACCGTCCACGTCGGCGCCAAGGCCAGGGGCTGGGAGCGGCGCGGCGCCGCGCTGGTCGTCCGGGCCGAGGTCGACGGGAAGCCGCTCGAGCTGGAGTGCGACCGGATCCTGGTGGCGGTGGGCATGCGCCCCAACTCGGAGGGGCTCGGCCTCGCCGAGGTGGGCGTGAAGATCGGCTCGAAGGGCTTCGTCGAGGTGGACGGCCAGTACCGGACCAGCGTCCCCTCCATCTTCGCCATCGGCGATCTCGCCGGCCCGCCGCTGCTGGCCCACAAGGCCTCCAGGGAGGGCGAGATCGCCGCCGAGGCCATCGCCGGCCGCAAGGTGGCGCGCGACTGGGTCGCCATGCCCGCCGCCATCTTCACCGACCCGGAGGTGGCCGCCGTCGGCCTCTCGGAGGAGCAGGCCCGGGCGGCCGGGCACGAGACCATCACCGGCAAGTTCGCGTTCGCGGCGCTGGGGCGGGCCATCGCCATCGACCACGCCGAGGGGTTCGTCAAGGTGGTCGGCGACAAGGCCACCAAGCTCCTCCTGGGCGTCACCATCTGCGGGCCGGAGGCGTCCGACCTCATCGCCGAGGCGGCGCTGGCGCTCGAGATGGGGGCCTACCTGGAGGACGTGGCGCTCACCGTCCACGCCCACCCGACGCTGCCGGAGGCCTTCATGGAGGCCTGCAAGGCGGCGCTCGGCGAGGCCATCCACGCCCTCAACCGGCCGGAGCGGCCGCGCCGCGACGCGCAGGCCTGACCCGCCCCGAGGCCGCGCCCGCCCCGATGCGCACGCTCCTGGTCCACCGGCTCGGCCGGGTCGAGTACCGCGACGGGCTGCAGCTCATGCAGCTCGCCGGCGACGCGGTGCGCAGCCGGCAGCCGCCGGAGACCGACCACCTCTTCCTGGTGGAGCACCCGCCGGTGCTGACGCTGGGGCGGGGCGCCGACCGGACCAACATCGTGGCCGCGCCCGCCTGGCTGGCGTCGCAGGGCTTCGAGCTCCACGCGACCGATCGCGGCGGCGACGTCACCTACCACGGCCCCGGTCAGCTGGTGGCCTACCCGGTGGTGGACCTCAACGACCGGCCCGACGTGAAGCGCTACGTGGCGGCGCTCGAGGAGGCGATGATCCGGACCTGCGCCGACGACGGCGTCGCGGCCGGCCGGCACGAGGAGCACCGCGGCGCCTGGGTGGGCCGCCGGAAGATCGGCGCCGTGGGGGTCCACCTGTCGCGCTGGATCACCAGCCACGGGCTGGCCTTCAACGTGGCGCCGGACCTGGCCCACTTCCAGGCCATCGTGCCCTGCGGCATCGCCGACCCGCGCCTCGGCGTCACCAGCCTGGCGCAGGAGCTCGAGGCCCGCGGGGGGGCCGCCCCGCCCATGGCCGAGGTGGAGGGCCGCCTGGCCGCCCACCTGGCCGACGCGCTGGGGCGGCGCGCCGCGCCCGCCGCCGCGCCGCTCCAGACCATCACGGTGGTGGCGCTGGCGCAGGACGGGAGGGTGCTGCTCCTCAAGCGCTCCGAGGCGCGCGGCGGGTTCTGGCAGCCGGTGACCGGGCGCATCGAGCCGGGGGAGACGCCCATCGCGGCGGCCCGGCGCGAGCTCCTCGAGGAGACCGGCGCCGACGTGCCGGTCGAGCCGCTCGGCTACCGGCACGGCTTCGGCATCGATCCGGGGCTGATGCGCTCCCCGGACGGCCAGGTGCGGGTCGCCGTCGAGGAGGCCTTCGTGGCCCGGCTGCCGCCCGGCTTCGAGCCGCGCCTCTCCGACGAGCACGTCGAGGCGGCCTTCCTGCCGGCGGCGGAGGCGGCGGGCACGCCGCGGTTCCCCGGGCCCCGCAAGGCGATCCGGCTGGCGGCCGGCTTGCCCGCCGCGGCCGCGCCGGAGCCGGCGCCGGCCTGAGCCCGGGCGGCTAGAGGTCCAGCGCGCCCTCGTCGATCATCCGGCAGACCGCCGCGATGTCCCGCCCCAGCTCCCGGTCGCCGTCGAGGGTCGGCACGACGGCGCGGAGGCGGGCGTGGGCCTCGGCCACCGGGGCCGAGGGCCGGAGCGGCGCCGCCAGGTCGATGGCCTGGGCCGCCACCAGGAGCTCGATGGCCAGGCAGGTGCGCACGTTCTCCACCACCCGCCGCGCCTTGAGCGCCGCGGTCATGCCCATGGAGACGTGGTCCTCGCGCCCGGCCGAGGAGGGGATGGAGTCGACGCTGGCCGGGTGGCACAGCACCTTGTTCTCGGAGACCAGCGCCGCGCTGGTGACCTGCGCCATCATGAAGCCGGAGTCGAGCCCCGGGTTCCTGGCCAGGAAGGGCGGCAGGTGCGAGAGCGACGGGTTGACGAGCTGCTCGACGCGCCGCTCCGAGATGTTGGCCAGGTGGGAGGTGGCGATGGCCAGCACGTCGAGGGCCAGCGAGATGGGCTGGCCGTGGAAGTTGCCGCCCGAGACGATCTCGCCGAGCTCGGGGAAGACCAGCGGGTTGTCGGTGGCGGCGTTGATCTCCCGGGCCAGCACGCCGTGGCAGAAGCCCACCCCGTCGCGCGCCGCGCCGTGCACCTGCGGCATGCAGCGGAGCGAGTAGGGGTCCTGCACCTTGTGGCAGCCCGGCCCCTGGTGGGCGGCGTTGATCTCCGAGCCGGCCAGCAGCCCGCGCAGCCTCGCCGCGCTCGCCACCTGGCCAGGCTGCCCGCGGGCCGCCTGGATCTCCGCCATGAAGGGCCGGTGCGAGCCGGAGAGCCCCTCCAGCGTCATGGCGCCGGCCAGGTCGGCCAGGTCGCAGAGCCGCTCGGCCCGGCGCAGGGCGAGCGCGCCCACCGCCGCCATGGCCTGCGTCCCGTTGACGAGCGCCAGCCCCTCCTTGGCCTCCAGCACCACCGGCGCCAGGCCGGCCCGCCGCAGCGCCTCGGCGCCCGGGAGCCGCTCGCCCCCGAAGGTGGCCTCCCCCTCGCCGATGAGCACCAGCGCCAGGTGGGCCAGCGGGGCCAGGTCGCCGGAGGCGCCCACCGAGCCGCGCTCCGGCACCACCGGCACCACGCCGCGGTCCAGGCAGGCCAGCAGGAGGTCCAGCGTGGCCGGCCGGATGCCGGAGAGCCCCTTGGCCATGCAGGCCCCGCGCAGCAGCATGAGGGCGCGCGCCTCGGCGGACGGCAGGGGATCGCCCACGCCCACCGAGTGGGACAGGACCAGGTTCCGCTGCAGCCGGCGCAGGTCGTCGCGCGGGATGCGCACCTCGGCCAGCGTGCCGAACCCGGTGTTGATGCCGTAGTGGGCCTCGCCGTCGTCGAGGCGGGCCTCCACCAGCGCCCGGGCGGCCGCCACCCGGGCGCGGGCCGCGGGCGCCAGCTCGGCGCGGGCCCGCCCGGTGGCCACCGCCTCGACCTCCTCCAGCGCCAGCGAGTCGCCGTCCAGGAGCACGTGCCGCACGGTTCACCTCCTGGCGGCGCGCGGGCGCCGCGTGGTCGTGGCGGCGGGCCGCCCGGGGTCTAGCCCCGCGCGCCGTCGAGGCAGAGCGCCTTGTTGAGCGCGGCGATGGCCTTCTGGTAGTCGGCCCGCTCGATGACGAACTGCATGTTGATCTGGCGCAGCGACTGCGAGACGCAGTTCACGTTGACGGCGTTCTCGGCCAGCACCTGCGCCGCGCGCGCCAGCACGCCCGGGATGGCGATGTTGGAGCCGATGACGCAGACCACCGCCGCCTGCTTCACGGTGACCTGCTCGTAGGTGTTCTCGAGCTCCTCGATGAAGGCCGGGGAGACCGCCTTGTCCCAGACCACGTGGGTGATGGAGTTGGCGTTGGTGGCCTTGAGGATGTAGCTGATGCCGAAGCGCTTGAAGATCTCCAGCAGGCCGAGGTCGAAGCCCACCGTCCCCACCATGTTGGGATCGTGGATCTCCACGATGGTGACGGCCGGCGTGCCGGCGATGACCTCGATGCGGGCCTGCTTGCCGACGAAGTCCTTGGTGATGAGCGTGCCCGGGTGGGCCGGCTCGAAGGTGTTCTTGAGCCGGATGGCGATGCCCGCCAGCTCCATGGGCTTGGCCGCCTTGGGGTGGATGGCCTCCATGCCCACGTCGGCGAGCTGATCGGCCACGTCGTAGTTGGTCATGCCGACCACCACCGTGTTGCCGGCCCCCACGATGGCCGGGTCGGCCGAGGAGAGGTGGAACTCCTTGTGGATGACCGCCTCGTCGGCCCGGAGCTCGACCGCCACCTTGCTGAAGGTGACCTCCGAGTAGCCGCGGTCGAACTCCCGCATGATGCCCTCGACGCCCTTGGTGTAGCCGGTGACGATCACCACCTCGCGGGCGGGATCGACGCCCATGAAGGACTCGTGGATGCGCTCGTCGATGGTGAGCGGCTCGTCGTCGTCGAAGCCGGAGAGATCGAGGAGGCGCGCCTTGATCCCCTTGGCCTTGAGGATCTCGGCGCTGTTGAAGGCGCTGTGGGCCTCGCCGATGGCGGCCAGCATCTCGCGGCCGGCCAGGAGCACGCTCTCGCGCTTCAGGTAGCCGGAGGCGAGCACGTGGTGCATCGAGTCCAGGTACTCCTTGAGCTCCGCCATGCGGTGCTCGATGAAGGCGTCGGCCACCGCCAGGGGCAGGCCGAGCGGCTCGAAGCCCTTGTTGAGCTCCTTGAGCTTCCGCGTCAGGCCGTCGAGCTGGCCGGCGTAGTCGCCGCCGGTGGCGAAGGTGGCGTAGACGCCCTTCTCGCCGGTCTTCTTGTGCTCCAGCAGCAGGTTGGTGACCCCGGCGTAGGCCGAGACGACGTAGACCCGGCCGTAGAGGCGGTCCGGCTCGCGCAGCATGATGTTGGCGAGGACCTCGCCGAACTGCGACATCGAGGTGCCGCCGATCTTCTCTACCGTGAGCATGAGGGGTCCCGTGGGCGTTGTTGGACTCGAGGGAGAGGGAGAATGAACCACATCTTCCCCGGCGTCGCCACCTGGTCGCGCCCGCGCCCGGTTCTTGCTGGACAGCCCGGCGTGCGCGTCCGCCTGGCCCTCGTGCTGCTCCTCCTCGCCCTGGCGATCCCCCCGGCCCTGCGGGGCCTGGCGGCCCGGCCGGCGGCGCCGCACCCCTGCCCGCCGGAGGGG
>JAJYAW010000197.1 GCA_021779335.1 Myxococcales bacterium
CGCGGCCGTGGCCTTGCCGCGCCGGCGGCCGGGCCGGCGGGCCCCGCACGATGGCGCCCACCACCGCGCCGTCGTGGAGGACCGGGGAGATCACCAGCCCCGGGGCGTCGGGCAGCTCGAGGTGGACCTCGGCGGTCCGCCCGGACGTCGGGGCGGTGAAGACCCGGCGCAGCGCCTCGCGCACCCGGGGCGGCAGCTGCCCGGCCTCGACCACCCGGCGGCGCGCCGCCGCGTCGTTGACGGCCACCACCGTGGCCCGACCGTCCACCGCCACCAGCGCGTCGCCGGAGGCGTGCGCGGCGCGGAAGGCGTGGCGCACCACCTCCTCGCGCACGCTCAGGGCGGCCCGCAGCCGCTCCTCGACGGCCCGGGCGATGGCCTTGGCCGTCATGAGGGCCTGCCGGCGCTGGTACTCCCAGGGGCCGGTGATGTCCACCAGCCCCACCGGCGCCGCCTGGCCCGGGACCAGGATGGGCGCGGCGGCGCAGCTCCAGCGCTGCCAGGCGGCCACGAAGTGCTCCGAGGCGAAGACCTCGACCGGCCGGCCCTCCGCCAGCGCCGTCCCCGGGCCGTTGGTGCCGGCCGCGTCCTCGGCCCAGCAGGCCCCGGGCCGGAAGTCGATCTCGGAGACCGCCTCGATGACGGCGGGCTGGCCGTCGATGGCGAGCATCCAGCCGTCGCCGTCGAAGTAGGTGAGGACGTGATCGTCGAGGCCGAGCCGCCCGGCGAAGTCGGTGAGGATGGGCTGGGCCAGCCGGAGCACGTCGTCGGCGTCGCGCCGCTGCCGCAGCGCCTCGGCGCCGAGCCGCCGCGCCGGCCGCCGCAGGCCGGGATCGATCCGGTACTGGTCCCGGGCGCGCCGCCAGGAGCGCTCGATCTCGCCCGGCAGGCCGGTGGGCGCCAGCCCGCCCTCCACGAACCCCTTCCAGGCGCTGTCGACGAGGCGGCGGCGCTCCAGGCGGGTGGTCGGTGTCGGCGGCGACTTCATGGGCGTGCCCGGACGCTAGCAGGGGCTCGTGGCCGGTCACCAGCGGTCCCGGGCGGGGCGTCCCAGCTGTCTCGGCCTCGTGACATGTCGCGGGACGCTGGCTCGTGCCGGTGACAGTCGGGTTGCCTCCGGCGGACGGAACCTGGCGCCGTTGCTCGGCCCCCCGTGGCGCTTGCGCGCGGCGCGCCCCTTGCTCTGCGACGCAACGCACGCGCGAGCTTTGCGCGCAACACCAACCAGGAGATCGAGATGCGCTACGCGGATCCCGGCACGCCCGGCAGCAAGGTCACGTTCAAGAAGCGGTACCAGAACTTCATCGGCGGCAAGTGGGTCGACCCGGTCAAGGGGCAGTACTTCGACAACGTCACCCCGGTCACCGGCAAGCCGTTCTGCGAGATCCCCCGCTCCGACGCCGCCGACGTCGAGAGGGCCCTCGACGCGGCCCACGCCGCCAAGGACGCCTGGGGCAAGACCTCCTACGCCGAGCGGGCGGTCATGCTCAACAAGATCGCCGACCGGATGGAGCAGAACCTGGAGCTGCTGGCGGTGGCCGAGACCTGGGACAACGGCAAGCCCGTCCGCGAGACCGTCAACGCCGACATCCCGCTGGCCATCGACCACTTCCGCTACTTCGCCGGCGTCATCCGGGCCCAGGAGGGCTCGGTGGCCCAGATCGACGACGCCACGGTGGCCTATCACTTCCACGAGCCGCTCGGCGTGGTCGGCCAGATCATCCCGTGGAACTTCCCCATCCTGATGGCGATCTGGAAGGTGGCCCCGGCGCTGGCGGCCGGCAACTGCGTCGTGCTCAAGCCGGCCGAGCAGACGCCGGTCTCGATCCTGGTGCTGGTGGAGCTCATCCAGGACCTGCTGCCGGCCGGCGTGCTCAACGTGGTGAACGGCTTCGGCCTGGAGGCCGGCAAGCCGCTCGCCTCCTCGAGCCGCATCGCCAAGATCGCCTTCACCGGCGAGACCACCACCGGGCGGCTCATCATGCAGTACGCCTCGCAGAACCTCATCCCGGTGACGCTGGAGCTGGGCGGCAAGTCACCCAACGTGTTCTTCGAGGACGTCTTCGCCAAGGACGACGCCTTCGCCGACAAGGCCCTGGAGGGCTTCGTCCTCTTCGCCTTCAACCAGGGCGAGGTCTGCACCTGCCCGTCGCGGGCGCTCATCCAGGCCTCCATCTACGACCGCTTCATGGAGAAGGCGCTGGCCCGGGTCGCCAAGATCAAGCAGGGCCACCCGCTCGACACCGACACGATGCTGGGCGCGCAGGCCTCCACCGAGCAGCTGGAGAAGATCCTCTCCTACATGGACATCGGCAGGAAGGAGGGGGCCAAGGTCCTCGCCGGCGGCGCGCGCAACGTGCTGGCCGGCGACCTGAAGGACGGCTACTACGTCCAGCCCACCGTCTTCCAGGGCCACAACAAGATGCGCATCTTCCAGGAGGAGATCTTCGGCCCGGTGCTGGCCGTGACCACCTTCCAGGACGAGGCGGAGGCGCTGGCCATCGCCAACGACACGCTCTACGGCCTGGGCGCCGGCGTCTGGTCGCGCAACGGCAACGTCGCCTACCGCATGGGCCGCGGCATCAAGGCCGGGCGCGTCTGGACCAACTGCTACCACGCCTACCCCGCGCACGCGGCCTTCGGCGGCTACAAGCAGTCGGGCATCGGCCGCGAGACGCACAAGATGATGCTGGACCACTACCAGCAGACCAAGAACCTGCTGGTGAGCTACTCGGAGAACAAGCTCGGCTTCTTCTAGGCAGGCGGGGCGCCCGGACGAGGCGCGCCGCGTCTCGTCCGGGACCATCTCCCGGGAGGCTTCATGGCCACCGCACCAAGGGTCGTCGCCACGCCGGCCGCGCTCGAGCTCATCGAGCGGCTGCGGGCGCGCCACGGCCCGCTCATGTTCCACCAGTCGGGCGGCTGCTGCGACGGGAGCGCGCCCATGTGCTTCCAGGACGGCGACCTCCAGGTGGGCGGCTCCGACCGGCTGCTCGGCGCCATCGGCGGCTGCTCGTTCTGGATGAGCACCGCCCAGTTCGAGGCCTGGCGCCACACCCAGCTCATCATCGACGTGGTCCCCGGGCGCGGGGGCATGTTCTCCCTCGAGGGAGGCGAGGGGGTGCGCTTCCTCACCCGCTCGCGGGTCTTCACCCCGGCGGAGCTGGCCGAGCTGGACGCCGAGGACGCGCAGCCCCCGCCTGGGTGAGCGGCGCCCGCCGGCGGCCGCTTGCCAGGGCCGTTCCAGGTCTTACGGTGGTGGCATGCGCCCAGACCGGCTGACCACCAAGGCCCAGGAAGCACTCACCGACGCCCAGACCGAGGCGCGCCGCCGCGACCACCAGGCCGTGGACGTGGAGCACCTCGCGCTGGCGCTCCTGGCGCAGCAGGACGGCATGGCCCGCCCGCTCCTCGAGAAGATCGGCGCCGACCCGGGCCTGGTCGCCTCGCGCATCGAGGACGAGCTGCGGGCGCAGCCCAAGGTGCAGGGCGGCGAGCAGCACCTGGCGCAGCGGCTCGCCAAGGCGCTGGATCGGGCCGACGACGAGGCCAAGCGGCTCAAGGACGACTACGTCTCGGTCGAGCACCTGCTGCTGGCGGTGGCCCAGGACAAGGGCGGGGCCGGCGCGGCGCTCCGCGCCACCGGCGCCACGCCCGAGCGGATCCTGGGGGCCTTGAAGGAGCTGCGCGGCGGCGCCCGCGTCACCTCCCAGGAGGCGGAGAGCCAGTACCGCTCGCTGGAGAAGTACGCCAAGGACCTGACCGCGCTGGCGCGGGCCGGCAAGCTCGACCCGGTCATCGGGCGCGACGACGAGATCCGGCGCGTCATCCAGATCCTGTCGCGCCGCACCAAGAACAACCCGGTGCTGGTGGGCGACCCCGGCGTGGGCAAGACGGCCATCGCCGAGGGGCTGGCGCGGCGCATCGCCGACGGCGACGTGCCGGAGGGGCTCAAGGGCAAGCGGCTCCTCTCGCTCGATCTCGCCAGCATGGTGGCGGGCGCCAAGTTCCGCGGCGAGTTCGAGGAGCGGCTCAAGGGCGTGCTCAAGGAGGTCATCGCCTCGGAGGGCGAGATCGTCCTCTTCATCGACGAGCTCCACACCCTGGTGGGCGCCGGCGCGGCCGAGGGGGCCATGGACGCCGGCAACATGCTCAAGCCGGCCCTGGCGCGCGGCGAGCTGCACGCCATCGGCGCCACCACCAGCGAGGAGTACCGCAAGCACGTGGAGAAGGACCCGGCCCTGGAGCGGCGCTTCCAGCCGGTCTTCATCGGCGAGCCCTCGGTGGCCGACACCGTCTCCATCCTGCGCGGCCTGAAGGACCGCTACGAGCTGCACCACAAGGTCCGCATCCAGGACGCGGCGCTGGTGGACGCGGCGCGGCTCAGCCACCGCTACATCGCCGACCGCTTCCTGCCGGACAAGGCCATCGACCTCGTCGACGAGGCGGCCAGCCGGCTGCGCATCGAGATCGACTCGATGCCGACCGAGGTGGACGAGCTGCGCCGCCGCATCGCCCAGCTCGAGATCGAGCGGCAGGGGCTGAAGAAGGAGCGGGACGAGGGCAGCCGGGCCCGGCTGGCCGCCGCCGAGAAGGAGCTGGCGCAGCGCAACGAGGAGTTCGCGCGCCTCAAGAGCCGCTGGGACTCGGAGAAGGGGATCATCAAGGAGCTCTCCGACGCCCGCGTCGCCATGGACCAGCTCAGGGCGGAGCAGGAGAAGGCGGAGCGGGCCGCCGACTTCCGCCTGGCGGCCGAGCTCAAGTTCGGCCGGCTGCCGCAGGCGCAGGCCGTGGTCGACCGCGCCCAGGCGCGGCTGGCCGAGCTGCAGCGCGACGGGGCCATGCTCAAGGAGGAGGTCACGCCGGAGGAGATCGCCAAGGTGGTCTCCACCTGGACGCGCATCCCGGTCCAGAAGCTGCTGGAGGGCGAGGTGGAGAAGCTCCTCACCATGGAGCAGCGGCTCGAGGCCCGCGTGGTCGGCCAGGACGAGGCCCTCAAGGCCGTCTCCGGCGCGGTGCGGCGGGCCCGCAGCGGCCTGCAGGATCCCAACCGGCCCATCGGCTCCTTCATCTTCCTCGGGCCCACCGGCGTGGGGAAGACCGAGACCGCCCGGGCCCTGGCCGAGTTCATGTTCGACGACGAGGCGGCCATGATCCGGCTCGACATGAGCGAGTACATGGAGAAGCACGCGGTGGCGCGGCTCATCGGCGCGCCCCCGGGGTACGTGGGCTACGACGAGGGGGGCCAGCTCACCGAGGCGGTGCGGCGGCGCCCCTACGCCGTGGTCCTCTTCGACGAGATCGAGAAGGCCCACCGCGACGTCTTCAACGTGCTGCTGCAGATCCTGGACGACGGCCGGCTCACCGACGGCCAGGGGCGCACCATCGACTTCCGCAACGCCGTCATCATCATGACCTCCAACCTCGGCTCGGCCGAGATCCAGCGGCTGGCGAGCCGGCCAGGGGCCGACCTCAACCAGATCCGGGAGGCGGCGCTGGAGCACCTGCGCGCCGAGTTCCGCCCGGAGTTCCTCAACCGGGTGGACGAGACGGTGGTCTTCCGGCCGCTCGGGCGCGAGGACGTGGGGCGCATCGTGGAGATCCAGCTGGCCCGGCTGCGCGCCCTGCTGGCCGAGCGCCACATCACCATCGAGCTCTCCGAGGCGGCCCGCGAGGCCATCGCCGATGCCGGCTACGACCCGCTCTACGGGGCCCGCCCGCTCAAGCGCGCCCTGCAGCGGCTGGTGCAGGACCCGCTCGCCACCAGGCTGCTGCGCGGCGAGTTCAAGCCCGGCGACCACGTGGTAGTGGACGAGGGGGCGGACGGCGCGGTGCAGTTCAAGAAGGGCGCGCGCCCGGCCGAGGCGGCGGCCGTGGTGCACTGACAGCGCGCTCCCCGACCGAGAGTAATGCTTGTTGCGCTGCGCTTGGCGGCCTCCGAACGGGTCTAGCGCAGGCCCGGATCTGGTCGCCGAATGGGCAGGGTTCGCGTCGCC
>JAJYAW010000198.1 GCA_021779335.1 Myxococcales bacterium
CGGAGCTCTGCTACGCGCTGGTCGCCCTGCCGACCGACTACGACTGCTGGAGGCCGCACCCAGCCAGCCTGGACCAGGCCAAGGTGATCGAGGAGATCCTGGGGAACGTGAAGATCGCGACGGCCAGCGCCATCGACCTGATCCGGCGGGCCATCCCGCACGTCGCCGCCCTCGGTGAGAGGCCGTGCTCTTGCCAGTCGGCGCTGGCCCTGGGCATCTGGTCGGAGCGGTCCAGGATCCCCGCCGAGGTCCGGGAGCGGCTCAAGCCGATCCTCGGCAAGTACCTGGGCTGACCCGGGCCGCCGCCCTGCAGGCCCGGCGCCGCCCTGCAAGGCCCGGAAACCGCCCTCCCGGTGAACGTGCAGCTCGGCCCCCTCCGCCCAGACCGCCGGGAGGCGGCGCAGAGGTGTCGGCCGCGCGGCTGGGTACCCCCTAGGGTATGATGCCGGCAAGACCGGGGGGTCGCGCCGCAACGACCGCTCTCGCACCCAAGGAACTCGACGATGCTCAGCGCCCTGCTCCTCGCCGCCTCGCTGCTCGCCCCACCCACCCCCTCCTCCCACCCCACGTCCACCCCCACGCCCGAGGCGCCGGCCGCGAAGGCGCTGACCGCCTCCGACGCGCCCAGGGGGCGGATCCTCATCGAGACGAAGCGCGGAAAGCTGGAGTTCGATCACCAGGCCCACTCGAAGGTGGCCTGCGCGGCATGCCACAAGGGACAGGGCGTCCCGGCCAGGATCGGGATCAAGGGGAAGGACGCGGCACACAAGTTCTGCCTCGCCTGTCACAGGGCCCAGAAGAAGGGCCCACAGAAGTGCACCTCCTGCCACGATGGCTAGCTGGAGGGGCCCGGGAGGCCGCGGCGCTCCGGCGTCGACCGGGGTAAGGAAGGCCCACCGCGACGTCGAGCGCCTCCCGCGGATCGCTCCGGCGTGAAGCGCCCAGCCGGGCGTCGAGCGGGCGGAGGAGCGGGCCATGAAGGCGATGATCATCAAGGCGTTCGGCGGTCCCGAGGTCCTGGAGCCGGCGGAGTGGCCCCGCCCGGAGCCCGGCCCCGGGCAGCTGCTGGTCCGCGTCCTGGCGAGCTCGGTGAACCCGGTCGACTTCAAGATCCGGCGCGCCGGCGGCTGGGCCGGCGTGGCTCCGCCGGCGGTCATCGGCTACGACGTGGCGGGCGTGGTGGAGGCCGTCGGCCCGGGCGTGGCCGGCTTCGCGCGCGGGGCCAAGGTCTTCTACACGCCCCACATCTTCGGCCGCCCCGGCACCTATGCCGAGCTGCACGTGGTGGACGCCGACATCGTCGTGCCCAAGCCGGAGAACCTCACCTTCCTGGAGGCGGCCAGCCTGCCGCTCGCCGGCGGGACGGCCTGGGACGCCGTGGTGCGCCTGGCGGCGGTGCGGCCGGGGGAGACCGTGCTCATCCACGCCGGCGCCGGCGGGGTCGGCTCGCTGGCGGTGCAGCTCGCCCGCGCCGCCGGGGCGCGCGTCATCGCCACCTGCAGCGCCGCCAACGCCGCGCTGGTCCGCTCGCTCGGCGCCGACGTGGTCGTCGACTACCGGGCCCAGGACCCGGCGCAGGCGGCGCTGGCCGCCACGGGCGGGCGGGGGGTGGAGGTGGCGTTCGACACGGTGGGGGGCGACACGCTGGCCCGCACCATCGCCGCCATGCGCCCGTACGGGCGCATGGTCACCTGCGTCTCCTCGACCGCCGACCTGAGCGCGGCGCTGGGCCGCAACCTGACCGTCCACTTCGAGTTCCTGGAGCGCGCGAGCCACAAGATGGAGGCGCTGCGCGTCCTGGCCGAGCGGGGTCAGCTCCGGCCCGTCATCGACTCGGTGGTGCCCCTGGAGCGGGTGGCCGAGGCGCACCGGCGCATCGAGGCCGGCGGGATGCGCGGGAAGATCGTGCTGCGGGTGGCGGACGGGGCGGAGCAGCGCTGACCGCCCGGCCCCCCCCCGGGGCCGCCACGCCACCCGCTCAACCGCCGCGGCCGGGCGGGGCCGGCCTCCACCAGCCGAGGTGCTTCAGGGCCTCGAACCACAGGACGCACGCCGCGCCGGCCCCCACGCAGAGCGCCAGATCCTCCGGGTGCAGCGGGGCGAAGTGGAAGAGCCGCCGCGCCAGCGGCACGAACAGGACGACGCCGAGGAGGGCCAGGGTGCCGCCCACCACCCAGCGGAAGGCGGCGTTTCGCACGCGCAGCATGGTCCAGAGCGACCGCGACCACGAGCGGTTCACGAGGATGACCAGGAGCGAGCCCACCACCAGCGTGGCGAAGGTGAGCGCTCGCGCCGCCTCCGGCGTGTGACCGCTGCGCGCCAGCAAGAAGACGCCGACGCACGCGCCGAGGACGCTCAGCCCCTGCAGGATCGAGACGCCGACGGTTCGCCGGGAGAAGAGCCGCTCCCCCGGGCTCCGGGGCGGCCGGCGCATCACGTCGGCCTCCGCCTCCTCGGCCTCGAAGATCAGGGTGCAGGAGGGATCGATGATCAGCTCCAGGAAGGCGATGTGGACCGGCAGGAGCAGCAGCGGCCAGCCCTCGAAGAAGACCGGCAGCATGGAGAGCCCGGCGATGGGGACGTGCACCGCCAGGACGAAGGCGATGGCCTTCTTGATGTTGTCGAAGATGCGGCGGCCCAGCCGCACGGCGGCCACCACGGAGGAGAAGTCGTCGTCGAGCAGCACCAGCGCGGCCGACTCGCGCGCCACGTCGGTGCCGCGGCCTCCCATGGCGATGCCGATGTGCGCGGCCCGGAGGGCCGGGGCGTCGTTGACCCCGTCGCCGGTCATGGCGACGATCTCGTGGTTGGCCTTGAGGGCGTTGACGAGCCGGAGCTTCTGCTCCGGCACGACGCGGGCGAAGACCTGGACGCCCCGGATGCGCTCCGCCAGCTCTCCCTCCGACATCCGGTCGAGCTCGGGGCCGGTGATGACGGCGTCGCAGTCCGACAGGCCGGCCTGGCGCGCGATGCTGCTCGCGGTGGCCGGGTAGTCGCCCGTGATCATCACCAGGCGGATGCCGGCCGCCTGGCACTCCGCCACGGCGGCGGGCACGGTGGGCCGGAGGGGGTCCTCGAAGGCGAGGAGGCCCAGCGCAGCCAGGGTCAGGTCGTGGTGCTCCTGCGGCAGGCTCGCGAGCCGCGTCGAGCCGCGCGCGACCCCCAGCACCCTGAGCCCCTGGGAGGCCAGGTCCGCGGTCCGTGCCACCAGGCGCGCCCGCGCGGCCGGGGCCAGGTGGCACAGCTCGGCGATGGCCTCCGGCGCCCCCTTGGCGGCGATCGCCAGCTCGTCGCCGCGCCCGGTGCTCCAGGCGTGGCTCACCGCGAGCAGCCCGGGCGTGAGCGGGTACTCCCGCGCCAGCGACCAGTCGGGGTGCAGGTGCTCGCTGCCCTGGAGGAAGGCCTCGCCCGCGGCGCGCAGGGCGCGCTCCATGGGATCGAACGGGTCGGGCTTGCTGGCCAGGACGGCCCACTCGAGCAGGCCGCGGAGGTCCTCGGCGAGGGGCGCGTCGAGGGCGGCCAGGTCGACCGAGCGCTCGTCCGTCACGAGCCGGCGCAGCGTCATCTGGTTCTGGGTGAGGGTGCCCGTCTTGTCGACGCACAGGACGGTGGCGGCCCCGAGCGTCTCCACGGCCGGCATCCGGCGGGTCAGCACGCGGCTGCGCGAGATGCGCCAGGCGCCCAGCGCCAGGAAGACGGTGAGCACCACCGGGAACTCCTCCGGCAGGACCGCCATGGCCATGGCGACGCCGGCCAGGAGCCCCTCCTTCCAGGCGCGGCCGCCGCCGCCGCGGGTGATGGCGTAGGCCACCACGACCACGGCGCAGGCCGACACGCCCAGCACCGCGAAGAGGCGCACGAGCCGCCCCGTCTCCTGCTGCAGCGGCGTGGGCTCGGGCTCCACCTGCTGGAGCGCCTTGCCGATGCGCCCGAGCTCCGAGCGCGTCCCGGTGGCCAGCACCTCCGCGATCCCCTGTCCCGCCGTGACGAGGGTCCCCGAGAAGACCGAGGGCAGGTCGTCGCCCCCCGGCGCGTCGAGCCCCGCGGCCCCGGCGGACGGGCGCTTGCGCACCGGCACCGACTCCCCGGTCAGGAGGGACTCGTCCACCGTCAGGCTCAGCCCCCGCCGGAGCAGCGCGTCGGCCGGGACGCGGTCGCCCTCGGCGAGGACGATGAGATCGCCGCGCACCACCTCGCGGCCGGCGACGCGCCGGTGGGTCCCGCCGCGGATGACGAGCGCGCGCGGGCTCGACAGGTCGCGCAGGGCCTCCAGCGCCCCCTCGGTGCGCCGCTCCTGGATGATGGTGATCGCCATGACGATCACCACGGAGCCGAGCAGCATGAGGGCGTCGCCGCGCTCCCCCATGAGCAGGTAGAGCGCGCCGGCGGCGACCAGCATGAGGAACATCGGCTCGTGGGCCACCTCCAGGCCGATGGCGAGCAGGGAGCGCGAGCGCTGGGTCGGGAGCTCGTTGGCGCCTTCCTGCAGCAGCCTGGCGCGGGCCTCCTCCTCGCCCAGGCCCGCCAGGTCGTCGAGGTCGAGGCCGAGGGCGGAGGCCCCGCCAGCGGCGGATCCGGGCCCGTTCGGCCGCGCCGAGGGGGCGGTCACGCGGCCCCCCGCGGCCAGGCCGGCAGGCGCACCACCAGGAGCAGCGCGGCGACGAGCGCCAGCGCCCCGGAGGCCGCGAAGGCCACCTCGCTGCCGAAGCCGTCCCAGACCGCGCCGAAGGCGGTGCTCGCCGCGAGCGCGGCCAGCCCGATGACCAGGCTGTAGGCGCCGAAGGCGCGCCCCCGGCCGCTCTCCCCGGCGAGCTCGGCGACCAGCGCCTTCTCGGGCCCCTCCACGAGGCCGTGCGAGCCGCCGTAGAGGACGGCGAGCGCGACCAGGACCGGGACGCGCTGCGCCAGGCCGACGGCGGACCAGGTGACGGCGTAGACGGCCCACCCGAGCGCCAGGGCGCTCCGCTTGCCGTACCGATCGGCGAGCCGCCCGCCCGCCGTGGCCGTGCTCGCCTTGACGACGTGCAGCCCGAGCCAGAGGAGCGGCGCCAGGATGGGCGAGGCGCCCAGCCGCGCCGCCTTGACGAGGATGAAGGCGTCGGTGGCGTTGGCGCAGGCGAACAGGGTGATCGGAAGCAGCGCTCGCCGCAGGGACGGGGTCAGGCGCCGCGCCGCGCCAGGCGCCGCGGGCGGCGGCGGCGGCGTGGGCGGCTCGCGGGTGAGCGCCAGCGCGATCATGGCGAGCACGCCGGGCACCGCGGCCCAGAGGAACACCGTGCGGAGCTGCCGGCCGGTGGCGGCCTGGCCGCTGCCGGCGCCCATCCACCAGAGGAGCCCGGCGCCGAGCAGGGTGCCCAGGGCCGCCCCCGCATGGTCCATGGCGTGGTGGAAGCCGTAGGCCCGGGCCCGCATGGAGGGATCCGTCGCCTGGGCGATGAGCGCGTCGCGCGGGCTGGTGCGGAGCCCCTTGCCCACGCGATCACCCACGCGCACGGCCAGCACGTGCCACGGGACCAGCGCCAGGGCCACGAGCGGCCGCACGGCCGTCGAGATCCCGTAGCCCGCCAGGATCAGAGGCCTCAGCCGGGCGCGGCGGTCGGCCGCCAGCCCGCTCAGGTACTTGAGGACGCTCGCGACGAGCTCGGCGGAGCCCTCGACGAGTCCGATGAAGGCGTTGGTGGCGCCGAGCGTCGTCAGGAAGGCGGGGAGGAGCGGGAAGATGGCCTCGCTCGAGACGTCGGTGAAGAGGCTGACCAGCCCGAGGCCGATCACGACCCTGGGGAGCCGCGAGGGCCGCCGCCCCGGCGCCGGCGGGCTCGGCGGCGTTGCTGGGTGGTGGGGCTCGCTGGGCGGCGGCATGGGTCTTCCCAGCCGTGGGCGCGGCCGGGGCAAAAACCGTAGACGTGCGCCGGACCGCGGGCAACTGCGCGTGGCGGCGCACCCGAGCGGGCCGCACCGCGCGCGCGGTGCGGCGGCTCGAGCGCCAGGGCGCGGGG
>JAJYAW010000199.1 GCA_021779335.1 Myxococcales bacterium
TGCTGGCCGGACGCCGGCAGCCGCCGGCGCTGCACGCCCTCGCCGCCGCCATGAACGCGGCCCTCGGCAACGCGGGCCACACCGTGACCTGGCGCGAGCCCTCGCTCCTCGACCCGCTGGCAGGCGCCGCCGGCCTGGCGGAGCTCGCCGGGGAGCTGGCCGCCGGCCGGGTGGACACGCTGGTCGTCAGCGCCTGGAACCCGGCCTACACCGCGCCGGCGGACCTCGGCCTGGCGGCGCTGCTCGCCAAGGTGCCGGACGTCATCTACCTCGCCAGCCGCGAGGACGAGACCAGCCGGGTGGCCGGCACCGTGGTGGCGGCCAGCCACCCCTTCGAGTCCTGGGGTGACCTGCGCGGCCGCGACGGCGCCGCGTCCATCGTGCAGCCCCTGCTGTCGCCGCTCCAGCCGAGCGTCACCGAGCTCGAGCTGCTGGCCGCCCTCACCGGGCAGGGCGAGGTGGGCGCCTGGCGGCTGGTGCGAGACGGCTGGAAGGCGCGCGCGGGCGCGGCCGGCTTCGACCAGGCGTGGGACCGCTGGCTGGCCGCCGGCGTGGTGGCCGGCACCGCCCTGCCGGCGGTGACTGCCCCGGTGGACGCCGCGGCGGTGGCGGCCGCCCTGGCCGCGGCGCCCCGCCCGCCCGGGGGGCTGGAGGCCTGCTTCGCGGCCGACGACAAGGCGCGAGACGGCCGCTTCGCCGACAACGCCTGGCTGCAGGAGCTGCCGCACCCGGTCTCCAAGCTGACCTGGGGCAACGCGGCGCTGCTGGCGCCGGCCACCGCCCAGCGTCTCGGCCTGGCCGACGGCGACGTGGTGACCCTCACCCTGCGCGGCCGGAGCGTGGACGCGCCGGTGCTCGTCCAGCCCGGGCAGGCCGAGGACTCGGTGACGCTGCCGCTCGGCTACGGCCGCACCCAGGCCGGCCCGGCGGGGCTGGGCGCCGGCTTCTCGGCGGGCGCGCTCCGGACCGCGGCCGCGCCCTGGATCGACGGCGGCCTGGCGCTCTCAAGGACCGGCCGCCGCGAGGAGCTGGCCCGGACCCAGGAGCACTTCTCCATGGAGGGGCGCGCCATCGCCCTCGGCTACGACGTGGGGGCGCTGCCCGCCGCGGCCCACGAGCTCGACGAGCACCGCGGCCCGCAGCCCACCATCCTCCCGGCGGTCGACTACTCCAGGGAGACCTACCGCTGGGGCATGGCCATCGACCTCTCGAAGTGCATCGGCTGCGCGGCCTGCACGCTGGCCTGCCAGGCGGAGAACAACATCCCCGTGGTCGGCAAGGAGCAGGTGCTCAAGAGCCGCGAGATGCACTGGATCCGGGTCGACCGCTACTACGAGGGGACGCCCGAGGAGCCCACCTCCGTGTCGCAGCCGCTGGCCTGCGTCCACTGCGAGGAGGCCCCCTGCGAGTACGTCTGCCCGGTCAACGCCACCGTCCACTCCGACGAGGGGCTGAACGAGATGGTCTACAACCGGTGCGTCGGCACCCGCTACTGCTCCAACAACTGCGCCTACAAGGTGCGGCGCTTCAACTACCTCGACTACCACCGCGACCTGGCGCAGGCCCCGACCCTGAAGATGCTGCAGAACCCCGACGTCACGGTGCGGGCGCGCGGCGTCATGGAGAAGTGCACCTACTGCGTGCAGCGCATCGAGCGGGCCCGCATCGGCGCGCGCTCCCACGGCGAGGTGATCGGCGGCGACGCGGTGGTCTCGGCCTGCCAGCAGGCCTGCCCGGCCGAGGCCATCGTCTTCGGCAACCTGAACGACCCGGGCTCGAAGGTGGCGCGGCTGCAGCGGGACGAGCGCCGCTACGACCTGCTCCACGAGCTGGGCACGCGCCCGCGCACCGCCTACCTGGTGCGCCTCAAGAACCCCAACGGAGAGCTCGCGTGACCGACCCCGCCGCCGCCCTGGCCGATCCGCTCGAGCCCGTCCCGGTCCTGGTGGGGCGGCCCGGCGACCAGGCGCTCACCGCCTCGCTCACCGCGCCGGTGCTGGGGCCCACCCGCAAGGGCTGGCTCCTCCTCATCTCCGTGCTCATGCTCGGGGTGGGCTTCTGGACCCTCTCGCTCGTGACCACGCTGGTGGTGGGCATCGGCGCCTGGGGCAACAACATCCCGGTGGCCTGGGCCTTCGACATCACCACCTTCGTCTGGTGGATCGGCATCGGGCACGCCGGGACGCTCATCAGCGCCATCCTCCTGCTCTTCCAGCAGAAGTGGCGCACCAGCATCAACCGCTTCTCCGAGGCCATGACGCTCTTCGCGGTGGCCATGGCCGGCGTCTACCCCATCATCCACCTGGGCCGCCCCTGGTTCTTCTGGTGGCTCATGCCGTACCCCTCCACCAACCAGATCTGGCCCAACTTCAAGAGCGCGCTCCCCTGGGACGTGTTCGCCATCTCGACCTACGCCACGGTCTCCTTCCTCTTCTGGTTCATGGGGCTCATCCCCGACCTGGCCACGCTGCGCGACACCGCGCCCACCCGGGCCAAGCGGATCGTCTACGGGATCTTCGCCTTCGGCTGGCGCGGCTCGGCGCGCCACTGGCAGCACTACCGCATCGGCTACCTGCTCATGGCGGGCCTGGGCACGCCGCTGGTGGTGTCGGTCCACACCATCGTGAGCTTCGACTTCGCCATCTCGCAGCTGCCCGGCTGGCACACCACCATCTTCCCGCCCTACTTCGTGGCCGGCGCCATCTTCTCCGGCTTCGCCATGGTGCTGACCCTGCTCATCCCGGCCCGCCGCCTGCTCGGGCTGGAGCAGGTCGTCACCATGAAGCACCTCGACAACATGGCCAAGGTCGTCCTGGCCACCGGGCTGATGGTCACCTACGGCTACGCCATGGAGCACTTCATGGCCTGGTACGGCGGCAACCGGTACGAGGCCTTCGCCTTCCTCAACCGCTGGACCGGCCCCTACGCGCCCATCTGGTACGTGCAGCTCTTCTGCAACGTGCTGGTGCCGCAGATCTTCTGGTTCCCCGCCATGCGGCGGAACCTGGTGGTCCTGTTCGTGGCCTCCGTCCTGGTCAACGTCGGCATGTGGGCCGAGCGGTTCGTCATCATCGCCGTCTCGCTGTCCCGCGACTTCATCCCCTCCAGCTGGGCCATGTACACGCCCACCTGGGTGGACTGGGGGCTGCTCTTCGGCTCGATGTGCACCTTCGGCGTGCTCTTCCTGCTCTTCCTGCGCTTCCTGCCGGTCATCCCCATCGCCGAGGTGAAGGAGCTGCGGCGCGAGCTGGACCACCACGACGCCGGGGCGGCCGGCCACGGCGCCGCCGCCGAGGTCGGGCCGTGAGCGCGCGCGCCTACGTAGTGGCGGAGTTCGCCGCCGAGGCCCCGCTGCTGGCGGCGGCCCGCGCCCTGCGGGGACGGGGGCTGGCCGACCTCGACCTGCACTCGCCGGTGCCGCTCCACGGGGCCGACGAGGCGCTCGGCCTGAAGCGGTCCGTCGTGCCGCGCATCGCGCTGGTGCTCGGGCTGGCCGGCGTGGCCACCGGGTACGTCATGCAGTGGTGGATGGTCGGCGTCGACTTCCCCATCAACGTGGGCGGCCGGCCGCCGCAGAGCGCCCCCGCCTTCATCCCCATCACCTTCGAGCTGGGGATCCTGTTCGCGGCCCTCGGCATCTTCCTGGGGCTCTTCGGGCTCTGGGGCCTGCCGCGGCTCCACCACCCGGTCTTCGAGGTGGAGGCCTTCCGCTCCGCCTCGGTGGACGGGCTGTGGCTCTCCGCCGCGGTGGAGGCCGCGGGGGTCGCGGCGGTGGCGGCCGAGCTGCGCGCCCTCGGGGCGCGCCAGGTCGAGATCGTGGAGGACGGGCCGTGAGGCGCCTCCTCGCCGCGGCGCTGCCGCTCCTCCTGCTGGCCGGCTGCCCGGCCTGGGACCCCATGCAGCGGCAGGCCAAGTACAAGGCCTACCAGGTGAGCGAGTACTACGCCGACGGGATGGCCATGCGGGCGCCGCCGGCCGGCACCGTGCCGTACGGCGCGGTGCTGGACGGCCCGGTCCAGACCGGCCAGGGGCCCGACGGCAGGCCCCTGGCGATCTCGCCCGTGGCGCCCACGCCCGGGCTGCTGGCCACGGGCAAGAAGCACTTCGAGATCACCTGCGCCGTCTGCCACGGCGTGCTCGGCGACGGGGAGAGCCAGGTGGCCCTCAACATGTCGCTGCGCAAGCCGGCCAACCTGCAGCTGTACCGGGACGTGCCCGACGGCTACCTGTTCCAGGTGATGAGCCTCGGGTTCGGGCTGATGCCCGCCTACGCGGCCGAGCTCACCCCCGAGGAGCGCTGGGCCGTGGTCGCCTACGTCCGGGCGCTCCAGCTCAGCCAGCACGCGGTCGTCGATGAGCTGCCCGCCCGGGTCCGGGCCGGGCTGCCGGGGGAGGGGAGATGAACGCCACGCCGTTCCAGGGCGGGAGCCGCCTGACCGGGATCGCCGGCGCCGTCGCGGCCGCGGCCCTGGGCCTGACGGCGCTGGGCGCGGTGGGGGATCCGCGCCAGGCGCTGGCCAGCTACCTGGTGGCCTTCGTCTACTGGCTGGGCATCGCGCTGGGCGCGCTCATCCTGCTGGGCGCGCTCCACGCCGCCAAGGCGCGCTGGCCGGTGGTGCTGCGCCGCTTCCTCGAGACCATCCCGCAGACGCTGCCCCTCTTCGCGCTCCTGTTCCTCCCCATCGCGCTGGGCCTGAAGCACGTCTTCGTGTGGGTGGAGCCGGCCGGGCTGGGCGGCGAGCTGGCCCAGGCCGTGGCGCACAAGCGCCCCTACCTCAACGTCCCCTTCTTCCTGGCCCGGGCGGTCGTCTACTTCGTGGTCTGGATCGGGGTGGCCCACCTGCTGCGGCGCTGGAGCGTGCAGCAGGACCGGGTCGGCGGGCACGCCCTGACGCTGCGGCAGCGGCGGCTCGGCGCGGCCTCGCTCCCCTTCCTGGCGCTGACGCTCTCCTTCGCCGCCTTCGACTGGATGATGTCGATCGACCCGCGCTTCTACTCCACCATCTTCGGCGTCTACTGGTTCGCCGGCAGCTTCCTGGGCGCCTTCGCGGTGCTGGCCATCGCGGCGGCCGCCACCCGGGCCCTGCCCGACCACTTCGGCCACCACCTCAACGCCGACCACGTCCACTCGCTGGGCAAGTTCCTCCTCGCCTTCACCGCCTTCTGGGCCTACATCGCCTTCTCGCAGTTCATGCTCATCTGGATCGCCAACCTCCCGGAGGAGGTGCCCTGGTACATCGTGCGCACCGGGTCGCCCTGGGGTCGGGTGGGGATCTTCCTGGCGCTGGGGCACTTCGTGGTCCCCTTCTTCCTGCTCCTCTCCCGCGACCTGAAGCGCGATCCGCGCCGGCTGGCCATGGTGGCGGCCTGGCTCCTCCTGGTCCACTGGCTGGACCTGCACTGGGTGATCATGCCGCACGTCCACCAGGCGGGCCCGGCCCCGAGCTGGATGGACCTGACCGCCTTCGTCGGCGTGGGGGCCGCCTTCCTGGCCTTCCTGGTCTTCCGCATGCGCGGCGCCGCCACCGTCCCCGTGGGCGACCCCTACCTGGAGGAGTCGCTGAGGTACCAGCCGCAATGAGCCACCCGACCGAAGGCACGGCCCACCCGCGGGCCGAGGACGATCGCGTCGACTCGCGCGCCGTGGTGCTGGTCGGCGTCGGGGCGCTCGTGATCTTCACGGCGGCCGGCCTGACGGCCAGCGCCTACCTCCACCGCCGCCAGGCGGAGGGCCCCCCGCCGACGCTGCCGGCGGAGCTCGGGGCCACCAAGATCGGCCTGGTGGAGCAGCGGCTCTTCTCGGGGCCGCTGCGCGGCGAGCGCGAGCGCGCCGTGCAGCTGGAGCGCCTCCGCTCCTTCGGCTGGGTCGATCACGCCGCCGGCGTGGCCCACATCCCCATCGACGTGGCCATGGCGCTGGTCGCCGAGGGCGTCCGGGCCCCGCGCTCCACGCCCCCG